>NZ_AJJL01000069.1 GCF_000257905.1 Streptococcus mitis SK579 | reverse complement strand
CTGATGGGCTACCTTTTGTGTTAGAAAATGCCGATAAGGGTCTGCATCCCAAGACTGGTGAGGATGATGGCAATCCAACAAATGGCTCCGAGAACAATGGATTTTCCGCTGGATTTGACCATAGCCACTAGATTGGTTTTGAGACCGATGGCACTCATGGCCATGATAATGAGGAATTTGGAGAGTTGTTTGAGAGGGGTAAAGAAACTACTGGACACACCGAGAGAGGTCATTAGGGTGGTTAGGAGAGATGCAAGGATAAAGTACAGGATAAAAAGTGGGAAGACTTTTTTCAGTTGCAAACCTTGCTTATTTTTTTGCTCGCGACTTTGCCAGTAGGAGAGAAAGAGGGTGATAGGGATGATAGCTAGGGTCCGTGTAAGTTTGACAATGGTTGCGGATTCGAGGGTATTGGTCTGGTAGAGACTGTCCCAGGCGCTGGCTGTGGCGGTTACAGAGGAAGTGTCATTGACAGCTGTTCCTGCAAAGAGGGCAAATCCTTCATTAGATAAGTGGAGCCAAGTACCGAGGGTCGGAAAGATGAGCGCAGCCAAGACATTGAAGAAAAAGATAACGGAAATGGCTTGGGCTACTTCCTTTTCCTTAGCATCAATAACGGGCGCTGTCGCCGCAATGGCAGAACCCCCACAGATGGAAGAACCTACTCCAACCAAGGTAGCCAGTTTTGTATCCAGTGCAAAGAAGCGCTGGAAGAAGTAGGCAATAATCAGAGCTATTGAGATAGTGGACAGGATGACAGGGAGCGAAGATTGGCCAACTGCGAAAACCTGCGAGATATTGAGACCAAAACCAAGCAAGACAACGGCATATTGGAGCAATTTTTTAGAACTAAAGGTCAACCCAGCATCCAGTTGTTTATAGGACGAGAGAAAGGGATGTAGGAGCATGCCTATGAAAATGGCAAAAACGGGCGCGCCAATCACAGGGAAGAATCCTCCTAAGTACCAAGATACGATAGAAATGAGAAGGCAGGCCAAGATACCTGCTCCATTTTTTGATAGAAATGACATAAAAACCTCCGAATAGAATCTGTTACCATTATAGACCTGTAAACAGGAAAAGTAAAATAGAAAGTGGAAAGCTATTCTCTAATGTATTTTTGCGGTCGGGGGGCTTTTGTAGTATAATAGAGATACGTTTTGAAAGTAGGAGGTATCTATGGACCTAACTAAGCGCTTTAATAAACAGTTAGATAAGATTCAAGTTTCGTTGATTCGTCAGTTTGACCAGGCTATTTCTGAGATTCCTGGGGTCTTGCGTTTGACCTTGGGGGAACCTGATTTTACAACGCCAGACCATGTCAAGGAGGCGGCCAAGCGAGCGATTGACCAGAACCAATCCTACTATACAGGGATGAGTGGTTTGCTGACTCTACGTCAGGCAGCCAGTGACTTTGTTAAGGAAAAATACCAACTGGACTATGCTCCTGAAAATGAAATCTTGGTTACAATTGGGGCGACAGAGGCATTGTCTGCTACTTTGACAGCTATTTTGGAAGAGGGAGACAAGGTGCTCTTGCCAGCTCCTGCCTATCCGGGTTATGAGCCAATTGTCAATCTAGTTGGGGCAGAAGTTGTCGAGATTGATACAACTGAAAATGGCTTTGTTTTGACTCCTGAGATGTTGGAAAAGGCCATTTTGGAGCAGGGTGATAAGCTCAAGGCGGTTATTCTTAACTATCCAGCTAATCCGACAGGAATTACCTATAGTCGGGAGCAGTTGGAAGCCTTGGCAGCTGTTTTACGCAAGTATGAAATTTTCGTTGTCTGTGATGAGGTTTACTCAGAGTTGACCTACACAGGGGAAGCCCATGTGTCTCTAGGAACGATGTTGAGAGACCAGGCTATCATTATCAATGGTTTGTCGAAATCGCATGCAATGACAGGTTGGCGTTTGGGGCTGATTTTCGCTCCTGCGACCTTCACAGCCCAGTTAATCAAGAGTCACCAGTATTTGGTTACTGCTGCAAACACCATGGCTCAACACGCTGCGGTGGAGGCCTTGACGGCTGGTAAAAACGATGCGGAGCCTATGAAGAAGGAATACATCCAGCGTCGGGACTATATTATAGAGAAAATGACTGCTCTTGGTTTTGAGATTATCAAACCAGACGGTGCCTTCTATATCTTTGCTAAGATTCCAGAGGGCTACAATCAAGACTCCTTTGCTTTTCTCAAGGATTTTGCTCAGAAGAAGGCCGTTGCCTTTATCCCTGGAGCTGCCTTTGGGCGTTACGGAGAAGGCTATGTGCGTCTGTCTTATGCAGCCAGCATGGAGACTATCAAAGAAGCCATGAAACGACTTGAGGAGTACATGAGAGAAGCATGATTCAGTCTATCACGAGTCAAGGCTTGGTGCTCTACAATCGTAACTTTCGTGAGGATGACAAGTTAGTCAAGATTTTTACAGAGCAGGCTGGCAAGCGCATGTTTTTCGTTAAACACGCTGGTCAGTCCAAACTAGCGCCAGTAATTCAGCCCTTGGTGCTGGCACGATTTCTCTTGCGAATCAATGATGACGGGCTCAGCTATATCGAGGACTATCATGAGGTCATGACTTTTCCAAAGATTAATAGCGACCTCTTTGTCATGGCCTATGCGACCTATGTGGCAGCTCTTGCCGATGCTAGTTTGCAGGATAATCAGCAAGATGCTCCCTTGTTTGCTTTTTTACAAAAGACTTTGGAGTTGATGGAAGAGGGCCTGGATTATCAAGTTTTGACCAATATTTTTGAAATTCAAATATTGACTCGATTTGGAATCAGCCTCAATTTTAATGAGTGTGTCTTTTGCCATCGGATCGGTCAGGCTTTTGACTTTTCTTTCAAATATGGAGCCTGCCTCTGTCCAGAGCATTGTCATGAAGATGAGAGACGTTGCCATCTCAATCCCAATATCCCCTATCTGCTCAATCAGTTTCAAGCTATTGATTTTGAGACCTTGGAAACCATTTCACTCAAGACTGAAATCAAGCAAGAGCTACGCCAATTTATGGATCAACTCTACGAAGAGTACGTTGGGATTCACCTAAAATCAAAGAAATTTATTGATTCCCTAGCAGACTGGGGACAATTACTAAAAGAGGAAAAGAAATGAAAAAAATCGCAGTAGATGCCATGGGGGGCGATTACGCACCTCAAGCCATCGTTGAGGGTGTCAATCAAGTCCTAGCTGACTTTTCAGATATCGAGGTTCAACTCTACGGAGATGAAAGCAAAATCAAGCAATATCTGACAGCGACAGAGCGCGTCAGCATTATCCATACGGATGAGAAGATTGATTCAGACGATGAACCTACGAGAGCTATTCGGAAGAAGAAGAATGCCAGTATGGTATTGGCGGCCAAGGCTGTCAAAGAAGGCGAAGCAGATGCTGTTCTTTCGGCTGGGAATACAGGCGCTTTGTTGGCTGCTGGATTCTTCATCGTGGGTCGTATTAAGAATATCGATCGACCTGGACTTATGTCAACATTGCCGACTGTAGATGGGAGAGGTTTTGACATGCTGGACCTCGGTGCTAATGCAGAAAATACGGCCCAGCACCTCTATCAATACGCGGTTCTAGGTTCCTTCTATGCTAAAAATGTCCGTGGAATTGCGCAACCACGTGTTGGCTTGCTCAACAACGGAACAGAGAGTAGCAAGGGCGACCCGCTTCGTAAGGAAACCTATGAATTACTGGCGGCTGATGAAAGTTTGAACTTTATCGGAAACGTGGAAGCACGTGATTTGATGAATGGCGTTGCGGATGTTGTTGTGGCAGATGGTTTCACGGGAAACGCTGTGCTCAAATCCATTGAAGGGACAGCCATGGGAATCATGGGTTTGCTAAAGACCGCTATTATAGGTGGTGGTCTTCGAGCGAAACTAGGTGCCCTCCTTCTCAAGGACAGCCTCAGAGGTTTGAAAAAACAGCTCAACTATTCAGATGTTGGTGGAGCAGTCTTGTTTGGTGTCAAGGCACCTGTTGTCAAGACTCATGGCTCAAGCGATGCCAAGGCTGTTTATAGTACAATCCGCCAGATTCGTACCATGCTAGAAACAGACGTAGTTGCCCAGACTGCGCGTGAATTTTCAGGAGAATAAAAGAGATGACAGAAAAAGAAATTTTTGACCGTATTGTGACCATTATCCAAGAGCGACAGGGAGAGGACTTTGTCGTAACAGAATCCTTGAGTCTGAAAGACGATTTGGATGCTGATTCAGTTGACTTGATGGAGTTTATCTTGACACTGGAAGATGAATTTAATATCGAAATCAGCGATGAGGAAATTGATCAACTCCAAAGTGTAGGCGATGTGGTAGAAGTCGTCAAAAGTAAAGAATAGAAAGAAGCAACATGCAAGTCGTGTTGCTTTTTATTGTCAGGAAAAATAAAAAATTTAGAACTTTTAGTGGGAATTACGAATAGATAGATAAGAAAGAGGGGGAATGTTTATGTATGTGACTGATTTTTATACGTGGTTCATTAAATTATTTTTCAAATAAAATTTAATTAATTGTACATTTTCGAATTACTTTTCGAATAGATAAGTAAGAGGAAAAAGAAAGGAGCCTAGTTCATGTATCTACCAATTTTTTATCCGTGGTTCATTAAGTTATTTTTCAAATAAAATTTAATTTAGTTGTACATTTTCGAAATTTTTTTCGAATAGATAAGTAAGAGGAAAAGAAAGGAGCCTAGTTCATGTATCTACCAATTTTTTATCCGTGGTTCATTAAATTATTTTTCAAATAAACTTAATTAGTTGTACATTTTCGAATTCTTTTTCGAATAAATAAGTAATAAGAAAAGGAAGGAGATTAGAAGTGATTATTTCAGCTATTTATCCAATCTGGCTATTTAAGTGGCTTAGAAGCTAAACATTAAAGATATAAAAAAACATAAAAATTGAGGAGAAAAAAGATGACAAATTTTGACAAAATGGAACAGAACTTTGTAGCTCTTACAGAAGAAGAGTTGGTGAATGTGGATGGGGGAATTGCACCAATTATTATTGGTGGTGTAGTTATTAGTTGGAAATTAATTGGAGGTGTAGCTGCGCTTGCTACAGCTTCAGCAGGTGCAGGCATAGCTGCAGGATATTATGCTAATCGACCATAATTTTGGATTTATATATGAGATTTGTTAAATTAATGCTGAAGATTTGGCCTGAGCTTATGGTATTACTTAGTTCAATATCTTATACAATTATCAGGTTGGTAGCTGATGTGAATAAGCTACCCTTACCTACATGGTTTGATAATTTTAATATACCAACAATTTCATTGTTTTTAATGGTATTCATTTTATTATATAGAAGTAAAGGAGAAAAGAATGGATAAATTTCAAGTAGTTGATGAGAAAGATTTGCAAGTAATTGAAGGAGGAATTGAACCTATTTCGATTATATTTGGCCTAAGTGCTATTGCATTTGGCGCATTTGGGGCTGGTTACACATTTGGTTCAGATTTGGCTCGTCGTGGGCGTTAGATAATGAACAGTCGCAACCTTAATCTCAATACATTGTTACCTAAATTAGCCACGATATGTCCTTTATTGGGAATAACCCTTAATGTCGCGCTTCATGTGATTCGTACAGGTTCGTTAGTATCCTTTAATTGGCAATGGACTTTAGTTGGTTTGCTTTTCGCAGGATATTTTGGTATTTTTCGAAAAGATTTGTCAAAAAATAATCAAAACTATAAATGAAGAACATGAATCAAAAGGATTTTGTGTATATGAATGGTAGAGTTTTCTGCCGTTCTTGTCAGGTAAATAGGAGTCTAACATGAAAACATTTTTATTAGGTTTTGCTGAGGGTTATTTTATCGTATCGCTCATAATCTACATCGCAACGTATTTGATTTTGAAAAATCCGATCAATACCCTATTTTATCCAGAAATTTACCCTGTTTTATTTGGGCTCTTTTATCTAGGATATAAGGTCAATAAAAAGCAAGTAGAGTAAGCAGCTAAGAATGACTTGTTAGTCTGCTCTGAAAATGGTTAGGGTAGAATCTAAGAATGCATCACATTGGAGTTTAATATGAAATTCGTTAAATCAATATTGAAGGTTTTGCCTGAAATCATGGTATTACTTAGTTCAATGTCTTATATAATCATCAGATTAGTGGCTGACATAAATAAAGTATCTTTACCTACTTGGTTTGATAATTTTAATATACCCACGATTGCATTATTTATGATGGTCTTCATTCTTTTATACAGAAGTAAAGAAAAAAAGAATAGATAGATTTAAAGCAGTAGACGCTCTATAGGGAATAGGTGTCTTGTGGTAACGAATCAAAAAAGGAGTAACTATGAATCGTAATTTAGAACGGTGTTATCTATTCTGACTAGAAATAGATCATACCAGAGGTGGCTTAGAAATAACGGGGACATTGGAAATTGAAGTAACTTTAAATAGGATGTCACAATGTTGCTATCAATGATTTATTTGTCCCAAGCTTGCCTAGGGTGTCAGAAAAAAATCATTTTCCTTTCAATAGCATATTTTTAGTAGGTAGGACGTTTGTTCTGCCTATTTTTTTATCCGAAAAGTGCAGTTGGGAGGGAGATAGGCGCATTTGGGGAGGAAGTCCAGTTTTTGTTTGGGGATTGGGGTAAGATAGGTATTATCAGATGAGTTTAGGAAAAAGGAGATGAATATGAAATTTGGGAAACGTCACTATCGTCCGCAAGTGGATCAGATGGACTGCGGTGTAGCTTCATTAGCCATGGTTTTTGGCTACTATGGTAGTTATTATTCTTTGGCTCACTTGCGAGAATTGGCCAAGACGACCATGGATGGGACGACGGCTTTGGGCTTGGTCAAGGTGGCAGAGGAGATTGGTTTTGAGACGCGAGCAATTAAGGCAGATATGACGCTTTTTGACTTGCCAGATTTGACTTTTCCTTTTGTTGCCCATGTGCTTAAGGAAGGAAAATTGCTCCACTACTATGTGGTGACTGGGCAGGATAAGGACAGCATTCATATTGCAGATCCAGATCCTGGGGTGAAATTGACCAAACTGCCACGTGAGCGTTTTGCGGAAGAATGGACAGGAGTGACTCTTTTTATGGCACCTAGTCCAGACTACAAGCCTCATAAGGATCAAAAGAATGGTCTGCTCTCTTTTATCCCTATATTAGTGAAGCAGCGTGGCTTGATTGCCAACATCGTCCTAGCGACACTTTTGGTGACCCTGATTAACATTGTGGGTTCTTATTATCTGCAGTCTATCATTGATACCTATGTGCCAGATCAGATGCGTTCGACGCTGGGGATTATTTCTATTGGGTTGGTTATCGTTTATATTCTCCAGCAGGTCTTGTCTTACGCTCAGGAGTATCTCTTACTTGTTTTGGGGCAACGTTTATCGATTGATGTGATTTTGTCCTATATCAAGCATGTTTTTCACCTGCCTATGTCCTTTTTTGCGACACGCAGGACAGGGGAAATTGTGTCTCGTTTCACGGATGCTAACAGTATCATCGATGCGCTGGCTTCGACCATCCTTTCGATTTTCCTAGATGTGTCAACGGTTGTCATTATTTCTCTTGTTTTGTTTTCACAAAATACCAATCTCTTTTTCATGACCTTATTGGCACTTCCTATCTATACAGTGATTATCTTTGCCTTTATGAAGCCGTTTGAAAAGATGAATCGGGACACCATGGAAGCCAATGCGGTTCTGTCTTCTTCTATCATTGAGGACATCAACGGTATTGAGACTATCAAGTCTTTGACTAGTGAAAGTCAGCGTTACCAAAAGATTGACAAGGAATTTGTGGATTATCTGAAGAAATCCTTTACCTATAGTCGGGCAGAGAGTCAGCAAAAGGCTCTGAAAAAAGTTGCCCATCTCTTGCTCAATGTCGGCATTCTCTGGATGGGGGCTATTCTGGTTATGGATGGCAAGATGAGTTTAGGACAGTTGATTACCTATAATACCTTGCTTGTTTACTTTACCAATCCTTTGGAAAATATCATCAATCTGCAAACCAAACTTCAGACAGCGCAGGTTGCCAATAACCGTCTAAATGAAGTGTATCTGGTAGCCTCGGAGTTTGAGGAGAAGAAAACAGTTGAGGATTTGAGTTTGATGAAGGGAGAGATGACTTTCAAGCAGGTTTACTATAAGTATGGCTATGGTCGAGATGTCTTGTCGGATATCAATTTGACCATTCCCCAAGGCTCTAAGGTGGCTTTTGTGGGGATTTCGGGGTCAGGTAAGACGACTTTGGCCAAGATGATGGTTAATTTTTACGACCCTAGTCAGGGAGAGATTAGTCTGGGTGGTGTTAATCTTAATCAGATTGACAAAAAGGCTCTACGTCAGTACATCAACTATCTGCCTCAACAGCCCTATGTCTTTAACGGAACGATTTTGGACAATCTTCTTTTGGGAGCCAAGGAGGGGACGACTCAGGAAGATATCTTAAGGGCGGTCGAGTTGGCAGAGATTCGGGAGGACATTGAGCGCATGCCCCTGAATTACCAGACAGAGTTGACTTCGGATGGGGCAGGAATTTCAGGTGGGCAACGGCAGAGAATTGCTCTGGCGCGTGCTCTCTTGACAGATGCGCCGGTCTTGATTTTGGATGAGGCGACCAGCAGTTTGGATATTTTGACAGAGAAGCGGATTGTTGATAACCTCATGGCTTTAGATAAGACCTTGATTTTCATTGCTCACCGTTTGACCATTGCTGAGCGGACAGAGAAGGTTGTTGTCTTGGATCAGGGCAAGATTGTCGAAGAAGGAAATCATGCTGATTTGCTTGCACAGGGTGGCTTTTATGCCCATTTGGTGAATAGCTAGAAAGAGGAGAGGATGAAACCAGAATTTTTAGAAAGTGCGGAGTTTTATAATCGTCGTTACCATAATTTTTCCAGTCGGGTGATTGTCCCCATGTCCCTTCTGCTCGTGTTTTTGCTTGGCTTTGCAGTATTTGCAGAGAAGGAGATGAGTTTGTCTACTAGAGCTACTGTCGAGCCTAGTCGTATCCTGGCAAATATCCAGTCAACTAGCAACAATCGTATTCTTGTCAATCATTTGGAAGAAAATAAGCTGGTTAAAAAGGGAGAACTGTTGCTTCAATATCAGGAGGGAGCAGAAGGTGTCCAAGCAGAGGCCTATGCTAGTCAGTTGGACATGCTTAAGGATCAAAAAAAGCAATTGGAGTATTTGCAAAAGAGCCTGCAAGAAGGGGAGAACCACTTTCCAGAGGAGGATAAGTTTGGCTACCAAGCCACCTTTCGCGACTACATCAGTCAAGCAGGCAGTCTTAGGGCTAGTACATGGCAACAAAATGAGACCATCGAGTCCCAGAATGCAGCAGCTAGCCAAACCCAAGCTGAAATCGGGAACCTCATCAGTCAAACAGAGGCTAAAATTCGCGATTACCAGACAGCTAAGTCAGCTATTGAAACAGGTGCTTCCTTGGCCAGTCAGAATCTAGCCTACTCTCTCTACCAGTCCTACAAGTCTCAGGGCGAGGAAAATCCGCAAGCTAAGGCCCAGGCTGTTACGCAGGTTGAAGCGCAGCTTTCTCAGTTAGAATCTAGTCTTGCTACTTACCGTGTCCAGTATGCAGGTTCAGGTACCCAGCAAGCCTATGCATCAGGATTAAGCAGTCAATTAGAGTCCCTTAAGTCCCAACACTTGGCTAAGGTTGGTCAGGAATTGACCCTTCTAGACCAGAAAATCTTGGAGGTGGAGTCAGGTAAGAAGGTTCAGGGAAATCTTTTAGACAAGGGGAAAATTACGGCGAGTGAGGATGGGGTGCTTCACCTTAATCCTGAGACTAGTGATTCTACTATGGTAGCAGAAGGTGCCTTACTAGCCCAACTCTATCCGTCCTTGGAAAAAGAAGGGAAAGCCAAACTCACAGCCTATCTCAGTTCAAAGGATGTAGGAAGGATCAAGGTCGGTGATTCGGTTCGCTATACGACGACTCATGATGCCAAGAATCAACTTTTCCTAGATTCTACTATTACCAGCATCGATGCGACAGCTACTAAGACTGAAAAAGGGAATTTCTTTAAAATTGAGGCGGAGACTAATCTAACTTCGGAGCAGGCTGCAAAACTTCGGTACGGGGTGGAAGGTCGTCTGCAGATGATTACGGGCAAGAAAAGTTACCTACGTTATTATTTAGATCAATTTTTGAACAAAGAGTAATGTTCGTGTTTTTAGAGTTAAATGATTTTAAAACTGTGAGAAATCTTTTTCTTGCAGTTTTTTTCTTTATGATTTTCGATGGTTCTACGTTATTTATTCGGTTAAATTCTTGTAATTTTAGGTTTTTTGTGGTAGAATGTGCTCAAGTAATACGAAAGGCGAACTTTAAAATGTCAAAACAATTGATCTATTCGGGAAAAGCTAAAGATATCTATACAACTGAGGATGAAAATCTTATTATTTCAACTTACAAGGACCAGGCGACTGCTTTCAACGGCGTCAAGAAGGAGCAGATTGCGGGTAAAGGAGTGTTGAATAATCAGATTTCATCTTTTATTTTTGAGAAATTAAATGCGGCTGGTGTGGCGACTCACTTTGTGGAGAAACTTTCAGACACGGAACAACTCAATAAAAAAGTTGAGATTATTCCTTTGGAAGTCGTGCTTCGCAACTACACGGCTGGTTCTTTTTCAAAACGTTTTGGCGTAGATGAAGGTATCGTCTTGGATACTCCGATTGTCGAATTTTACTACAAAAATGATGATTTGGATGATCCATTTATCAATGACGAACATGTGAAATTCCTACAGATTGCGGATGACCAGCAGATTGCCTACTTGAAGGAAGAAACTCGCCGTATCAATGAACTTTTGAAGGCCTGGTTTGCTGAGATTGGTCTTAAGTTGATTGACTTTAAGCTAGAGTTCGGTTTTGACAAGGATGGCAAGATTATCTTGGCAGACGAATTTTCACCAGATAACTGCCGTTTGTGGGATGCGGATGGCAACCACATGGACAAGGATGTTTTCCGTAGAGGATTGGGAGAACTAACCGACGTTTACGAGATTGTCTGGGAGAAATTGCAGGGGTTGAAATAATCTGTTAGCAACGGAAAACCTTCGTCTCTCAAATAAAAGGACTCAGGCTGAAAAGGTCCCCCAGACCTTTTCACTCCGTAGAGGTCTAGGTGAATTAACAGATGTTTATGAGATTGTCTGGGAAAAGTTACAAGGTTTAAAATAACAACCTTAGGGTCATTAGGGACATTGCAAGAGCTGAAATAAAGGAATAAGGATTGATGGATAAACGTATTTTTGTTGAGAAAAAGGCTGATTTTCAGGTCAAGTCAGAGAGTTTGGTTAGAGAACTTCAGCATAACTTGGGACTTTCAAGCTTGACGAGTATTCGTATCGTGCAAGTGTATGATGTCTTTGACTTGGTTGAGGACTTGTTTGCACCTGCAGAGAAACACATCTTCTCTGAGCAGGTGACAGACCATGTCTTGGACGAAGCGGCTGTGCAGGCGGATCTGGCTAACTATGCTTTCTTTGCTATTGAAAGCTTGCCTGGGCAATTTGACCAACGTGCGGCTTCTTCACAGGAAGCCTTGCTTTTACTGGGAAGTTCGAGTGACGTGACAGTCAACACAGCCCAACTGTACTTGGTCAATAAAGATATTGATGCGACTGAGTTAGAAGCGGTCAAGAACTACTTGCTCAATCCAGTTGATTCTCGTTTCAAGGATATCACGACTGGGATTGCCAAGCAGGAATTTTCAGAGTCAGACAAGACCATTCCTAAATTGACTTTCTTTGAAAGCTATAGGGCAGAAGACTTTGCCTGCTATAAAGCCGAGCAAGGGATGGCCATGGAAGTGGATGATTTGCTCTTTATCCAAGACTATTTCAAGTCAATCGGGCGCGTGCCAACTGAGACGGAACTCAAGGTTTTGGACACTTACTGGTCTGACCACTGCCGTCACACGACTTTTGAGACAGAGTTGCAACACATCGACTTTTCAGCTTCTAAATTCCAAAAGCAATTGCAGGCGACTTATAACAAGTATATTGCCATGCGTGATGAGTTGGGACGTACAGAAAAACCTCAAACCTTGATGGATATGGCGACTATTTTTGGTCGTTATGAGCGTGCCAATGGACGTTTGGATGACATGGAAGTGTCTGACGAAATCAATGCATGCTCAGTCGAAATTGAAGTGGATGTTGATGGTGTGAAAGAGCCATGGCTCCTAATGTTCAAGAACGAAACCCACAACCACCCGACAGAAATTGAGCCATTTGGTGGGGCTGCTACCTGTATCGGTGGAGCTATTCGTGACCCATTGTCAGGTCGTTCTTACGTTTACCAAGCCATGCGTATCTCTGGTGCGGGTGATATTACAGCACCGATTTCGGAAACGCGTGCTGGGAAATTGCCACAACAAGTCATTTCTAAAACAGCGGCTCATGGTTATTCTTCGTATGGGAACCAGATTGGTCTGGCGACGACCTACGTTCGTGAATACTTCCACCCAGGATTTGTAGCTAAACGTATGGAGCTAGGTGCTGTTGTCGGAGCGGCTCCTAAGGAAAATGTTGTTCGTGAAAAACCGGAAGCTGGTGACGTGATTATCTTGCTCGGTGGTAAGACTGGACGTGATGGTGTCGGGGGTGCGACAGGTTCTTCTAAGGTTCAAACAGTTGAGTCTGTAGAGACTGCTGGTGCTGAGGTTCAAAAAGGGAATGCCATCGAAGAACGTAAGATTCAACGTCTTTTCCGTAATGGTGACGTGACACGTCTTATCAAGAAATCAAATGACTTTGGCGCTGGTGGTGTCTGTGTGGCTATTGGTGAATTGGCAGATGGCCTTGAAATCGACCTTAATAAAGTGCCTCTTAAATACCAAGGCTTGAATGGTACCGAAATTGCCATCTCTGAATCACAAGAACGGATGGCAGTCGTGGTTCGTCCTGAGGATGTGGATGCCTTCGTTGCCGAATGTAATAAAGAAAATATTGATGCTGTTGTGGTGGCGACAGTAACTGAAAAACCAAATTTAGTCATGCACTGGAATGGAGAAACCATTGTCGACTTGGAGCGTCGCTTCCTTGATACAAACGGTGTGCGTGTGGTTGTAGATGCTAAGGTGGTTGACAAGGATGTCAAGCTTCCAGAAGAACGCCAAACATCTGCCGAAACCCTTGAAACAGATACGCTTGCAGTCTTAGCTGACCTGAACCATGCTAGTCAAAAAGGCTTGCAAACTATCTTTGATAGCTCAGTTGGTCGTTCAACAGTCAATCACCCACTCGGTGGTCGCTACCAACTCACACCGACTGAGGCTTCTGTGCAGAAATTGCCTGTACAACACGGTGTGACTCATACTGCCTCAGTCATGGCTCAAGGTTTCAACCCATATGTAGCTGAATGGTCTCCATACCACGGTGCTGCTTATGCGGTTATCGAAGCAACCGCTCGTTTGGTTGCTGCTGGTGCCAACTGGTCTAAGGCTCGTTTCTCTTATCAAGAATATTTCGAGCGTATGGATAAACAAGCAGAGCGTTTTGGTCAGCCAGTAGCAGCTCTTCTAGGCTCTATCGAAGCACAAATCCAACTTGGTTTGCCATCTATCGGTGGTAAGGACTCTATGTCTGGTACCTTTGAAGAATTAACCGTACCACCAACCTTGGTAGCCTTTGGGGTGACGACGGCAGATAGCCGTAAGGTTCTCTCTCCTGAGTTCAAGACTGCTGGTGAAAATATCTACTACATTCCAGGTCAAGCTCTTGCTACAGAGATTGATTTTGACTTGATTAAGTCTAACTTTGCTCAATTTGAAGCTATACAAGCTGAACACAAAGTAACATCTGCATCAGCTGTCAAATATGGTGGTGTGGTTGAAAGTTTGGCTCTCGCTACCTTTGGAAATCATATCGGTGCAGAGGTAACCTTGCCTGAACTTGAAACAGCTTTGACAGCTCAATTGGGTGGATTTGTCTTCACATCTCCTGAAGAAATTGCTGGAGTAGAGAAGATCGGTCAAACAAAAGCAGACTTTACACTCCTTGTCAACGGTGTGAAGCTAGATGGACACAAGCTTGACAGCGCCTTCCAAGGGACATTGGAAGAAGTTTACCCAACAGAGTTTGCCCAAGCGAAAGAATTGGAAGAAGTGCCAGCTGTCGCTTCTGACGCAGTCATCAAAGCCAAGGAAACCATTGAAAAACCTGTGGTTTACATCCCAGTCTTCCCAGGAACAAACTCAGAATATGATTCAGCAAAAGCTTTTGAAAAAGAAGGTGCAGAGGTTAACTTGGTGCCATTCGTGACCTTGAATGAAGAAGCCATTGTCAAGTCAGTTGAAACTATGGTTGACAATATTAGCAAGGCTAACATTCTCTTCTTTGCAGGTGGTTTCTCAGCTGCGGACGAGCCAGATGGTTCAGCTAAGTTTATCGTCAACATCCTTCTCAATGAAAAAGTCCGTGTGGCTATTGATAGCTTTATCGCCCGTGGTGGCTTGATTATCGGTATCTGTAATGGATTCCAGGCCTTGCTCAAATCAGGTCTTCTTCCATACGGGAACTTTGAAGATGCCAAAAGTACGAGCCCAACCCTCTTCTACAATGATGCCAATCAACACGTGGCCAAGATGGTGGAAACCCGTATTGCAAATACTAACTCACCATGGTTGGCTGGGGTGCAAGTGGGCGATATTCACGCTATTCCTGTTTCGCACGGTGAAGGGAAATTTGTCGTGACGGCGGAGGAATTCGCTGAACTCCGTGACAATGGCCAAATCTTTAGCCAATACGTGGACTTTGAAGGCAAACCAAGTATGGATTCTAAGTACAATCCAAATGGTTCTGTTCATGCCATCGAAGGAATTACCAGCAAGAACGGCCAAATCATCGGTAAGATGGGCCACTCAGAACGTTATGAGGAAGGTCTTTTCCAAAATATCCCAGGCAATAAAGACCAGCATCTATTCGCGTCAGCTGTTAAATACTTCACTGGAAAATAAGACTTGCAGATTTTCTAATAGATAGCATCAGTAATGTAAAAGTCATGTAGATTTATCTCTTGATGATTGCAAATGAAAATTAGGTATAAAAAATGACATACGAAGTAAAATCTCTTAATGAAGAATGTGGTGTTTTCGGTATCTGGGGACATCCAGATGCTGCTAAATTGACCTATTTTGGACTCCATAGTCTTCAGCACCGTGGTCAGGAGGGGGCAGGAATCCTCTCCAATGATCAGGGACAATTGAAGCGCCATCGTGACATGGGACTTTTATCAGAAGTCTTCAGAAATCCTGCTAATTTGGATAAATTGACAGGAACTGGTGCGATTGGTCACGTGCGTTACGCGACTGCTGGCGAAGCTTCTGTAGATAACATTCAGCCCTTCCTCTTCCGTTTTCACGATATGCAGTTTGGCTTGGCTCATAATGGAAATCTGACCAATGCGGCCTCTCTCAAGAAAGAACTGGAACAAAGAGGCGCGATTTTCAGCGCGACTTCGGACTCGGAAATCTTGGCTCACCTCATTCGTCGTAGTCACAATCCTAGTCTGATGGGCAAAATCAAGGAGGCACTCAGCCTTGTCAAAGGTGGCTTTGCTTATATCTTGCTGTTTGAGGACAAGTTGATTGCTGCCCTTGACCCTAATGGCTTCCGTCCGCTTTCTATCGGGAAAATGGCCAACGGAGCGGTGGTGGTTTCCTCTGAAACTTGTGCTTTTGAGGTCATTGGTGCTGAATGGATTCGTGATTTGAAGCCAGGTGAGATTGTGATCATTGATGACAAGGGAATCCAGTATGATAGCTATACAGATGATACTCAGTTAGCAATCTGTTCTATGGAGTATATCTATTTTGCTCGCCCTGATTCTAACATTCACGGTGTCAATGTCCATACGGCACGTAAACGTATGGGTGCCCAATTGGCGCGTGAATTTAAGCATGAGGCGGATATCGTGGTCGGTGTGCCCAATTCTTCCCTCAGCGCAGCCATGGGCTTTGCGGAAGAATCTGGTTTGCCAAATGAAATGGGCCTCATCAAGAACCAATACACCCAACGTACCTTTATCCAACCGACTCAAGAATTACGGGAGCAAGGAGTGCGGATGAAACTATCTGCTGTTTCTGGTGTTGTAAAAGGCAAGCGTGTGGTTATGATTGATGACTCTATTGTACGTGGAACAACCTCTCGTCGTATCGTTCAGCTCTTGAAAGAAGCCGGTGCAACTGAGGTTCACGTTGCTATTGGCAGTCCAGCGCTAGCTTATCCATGTTTCTACGGGATTGATATCCAGACCCGTCAGGAGCTAATTGCTGCCAATCATACGGTTGAAGAAACTCGTCAAATCATTGGAGCAGACAGTCTGACTTATCTTTCTGTTGAGGGATTGATTGATTCGATTGGGATTGAAACAGATGCGCCAAATGGCGGTCTCTGTGTCGCTTACTTTGACGGAAATTACCCAACGCCTCTCTACGACTACGAAGAAGATTATCGTAGAAGTTTAGAAGAAAAGACTAGTTTTTACAAGTGAGTTACTGAGATTCTCCATAAAAGAAAAGGAATAAAGAAATGACAAATAAGAATGCGTACGCCCAGTCGGGTGTGGATGTTGAAGCGGGTTATGAAGTTGTTGAACGGATTAAAAAGCACGTGGCTCGTACGGAGCGTGCAGGTGTCATGGGAGCGCTGGGCGGCTTTGGTGGTATGTTTGACCTTTCAAAGACTGGGGTTAAAGAACCCGTCTTGATTTCAGGAACTGACGGTGTCGGAACCAAGCTCATGTTGGCTATCAAGTACGACAAGCACGATACCATCGGTCAGGACTGTGTGGCCATGTGTGTTAATGATATCATCGCTGCAGGTGCGGAGCCCCTCTATTTCCTTGACTATGTAGCGACAGGCAAGAATGAACCAGCTAAGCTAGAGCAAGTCGTTGCTGGTGTGGCAGAAGGTTGTGTGCAGGCAGGCGCTGCCCTCATTGGTGGGGAAACGGCTGAAATGCCTGGCATGTACGGCGAAGATGACTATGACTTGGCTGGTTTTGCGGTCGGTGTGGCTGAAAAATCTCAAATCATTGACGGTTCAAAGGTGGCAGAAGGAGATGTTCTTCTCGGACTTGCTTCAAGTGGGATTCATTCCAATGGTTACTCTCTCGTCCGTCGTGTCTTTGCGGATTATACAGGTGAGGAAATCTTGCCAGAATTGGAAGGCAAGCAACTCAAGGAGGTTCTTCTTGAGCCAACTCGTATCTATGTCAAGGCTGTCTTACCACTTATCAAGGAAGGCTTGGTAAATGGTATTGCCCACATCACAGGTGGTGGCTTTATCGAAAATGTCCCTCGTATGTTTGCTGATGACTTGGCTGCTGAGATTGAGGAAGACAAGGTTCCTGTGCTTCCAATTTTCAAAGCCCTTGAAAAATACGGTCAGATCAAACATGAAGAAATGTTTGAAATCTTCAATATGGGTGTGGGGCTTATGTTGGCAGTTAGCCCTGAAAATGTAGATCGTGTCAAGGAATTGTTGGATGAACCAGTCTATGAAATTGGTCGCATCGTCAAGAAAGAAAACGAAAGTGTCATCATCAAATGAAAAAAATAGCGGTTTTTGCCTCTGGTAATGGCTCAAATTTTCAGGTGATCGCCGAAGAATTTCCAGTGGAGTTTGTCTTTTCAGACCATCGTGACGCCTATGTGCTCGAGCGTGCAGAGCAGCTCGGCGTTCTGTCCTATGCTTTTGAATTAAAGGAGTTTGAAAGCAAGGCAGACTACGAAGCAGCCATTGTCGAACTCTTGGAAGAGCACCAGATTGACTTGGTTTGTCTAGCAGGCTACATGAAAATTGTTGGGCCTACTTTACTGGCAGCTTACGAAGGCAGGATTATCAACATTCATCCAGCCTACTTGCCAGAATTTCCAGGAGCTCACGGAATTGAGGACGCTTGGAATGCTGACGTGGATCAGTCTGGTGTGACCATTCACTGGGTGGATTCGGGTGTGGATACAGGAAAGGTTATCAAACAAGTGCGTGTGCCACGGCTGGCTGATGATACCATTGACAGTTTTGAAACTCGAATTCATGAGGCAGAGTACAAGTTGTATCCAGAGGTACTGGAGAGTTTGGGAGTGGAGATAGAATTATGAAAAAATCACAAGCCAAAGGATATTTATTAGAAATTGTACTGGCTAAGTTATTAAAAGTTAACGGATATGATTTAGTAACGAGTACCGATAATGAGATTGAAAATTTACCTAGGAATGGTTTAAATGTCAAGGGAAGAGGTGGTTATCATCAATTTGACTCTTTAGGAACGTTCCGTATCACGCCACCATTTGTATATCCTATACGTTTATTTTTAGAGGCTAAATTTTATACAAATAAGGTTGGTATAGATAGAATTAGAATGGGAATAGGTATTCTACAAGATGTAAATACTAATTATTCCACAGTTGAGATGACAAGTGAAGAGTTAAAGCTACCTAAATATAATTATAATTATGCTATTTTTTCTACATCAGGATTTACAGAGGATGCTCAGATATTGGCCATAGCTCATAAGATTTATTTAATGGATTTATCATCTGGCTATTACAATTGGATTAGAGATTTTATAAATCAAATTGTAGATAGATTGTTTGACATTAACGAGATTCGTGGTGAAGATATTAGTGGCGATATTTTTAATGGTTTCAAAGAGGATTTTTCTAGGTGGATTAATAATTTAAGTTATAATCAACTTTATAGATGGTTTGATTTCGATATTCAACAATCAGTTGTGAATGAATTTGTAAACCAAATGCAAAATGTTAGAAGTATTTATATAGCGAGTACAAAGAGTTCACAAATTATAGCACTGGTACCTGATGATGATGAAGACTTTCGTGAGTCGCTACGTAGAAACCCACATCAGGAAGTAACTATCACATGGAATGAAAATGAGAATGATGTATGGATAGTTAAACCAACTGAAAATTATGATCGATATAGACTTACATTTCAATTACCATCTGTTATTCGAGAGTATATTTTCGATAACTCAGCAAATCAGTATGAGAGTGCTTATGACGAAAAAAGAAGAAGTTTTGGGATACTATCATTTATTGCTTATCTTGATGGTGTAAATCCTACTCTGTGCACACTAAAATTTAACGAAGAAGAAACTAGAATATTGGTAGACCGTTATAATCAACAGTTTAGATTGGAGAATCAACATGACTAAACGCGCCTTAATCAGCGTCTCAGACAAAGCGGGCATTGTTGACTTTGCCCAAGAACTTAAAAAACTTGGTTGGGATATTATCTCGACAGGTGGGACAAAGGTTGCTCTTGACAATGCTGGGGTAGATACCATTGCGATTGATGATGTGACCGGTTTTCCAGAAATGATGGATGGTCGTGTCAAGACCCTTCATCCAAATATCCACGGTGGCCTTCTCGCTCGTCGTGACTTGGATAGTCACCTGGAAGCAGCTAAAGATAATAACATCGAACTTATCGACCTTGTTGTAGTTAATCTTTACCCATTCAAGGAAACCATCCTCAAACCAGATGTGACTTATGCTGATGCGGTTGAAAACATTGATATAGGTGGGCCATCTATGCTTCGTTCAGCAGCAAAAAATCATGCCAGCGTGACAGTTGTGGTAGACCCTGCTGACTATAGTGTTGTGCTTGACGAATTGTCAGCAAACGGAGAAACAAGCTATGAAACTCGACAACGTTTAGCGGCCAAGGTTTTCCGTCACACAGCGGCTTATGACGCCTTGATTGCAGAATACTTCACAGCTCAAGTCGGAGAAAGCAAACCTGAAAAGCTCACTTTAACCTATGATCTCAAACAAGCTATGCGTTACGGTGAAAATCCTCAACAAGATGCAGACTTCTACCAAAAAGCCTTGCCGACTGACTACTCGATTGCTTCAGCAAAACAGCTCAATGGGAAAGAATTGTCATTCAATAATATCCGTGACGCTGATGCGGCCATTCGTATTATTCGTGACTTCAAAGACCGTCCAACCGTTGTGGCTCTCAAACACATGAACCCGTGCGGTATCGGTCAAGCTGATGATATCGAAACAGCTTGGGATTATGCTTATGAGTCTGACCCAGTGTCTATCTTCGGTGGAATTGTCGTTCTCAACCGTGAGATGGATGCTGTGACAGCTGAGAAGATGCACGGCGTTTTCCTTGAAATTATCATCGCACCAAGCTATACGGATGAGGCGCTAGCCATTTTGACCAACAAAAAGAAAAACTTGCGTATCCTTGCCTTGCCATTTGACGCACAATATGCCAGTGAAGCAGAAGCAGAATATACAGGTGTTGTCGGTGGACTCCTCGTGCAAAACCAAGACGTTGTCAAAGAAAGTTCAGCTGACTGGCAAGTGGTAACCAAACGCCAGCCAACTGAGACAGAGGCGACTGCTCTTGAGTTCGCTTGGAAGGCGATCAAGTATGTGAAATCCAACGGTATCATCATCACCAACGACCACATGACACTTGGTGTTGGCCCAGGTCAAACTAACCGTGTTGCTTCAGTCCGTATCGCCATTGACCAAGCTAAAGACCGTCTTGATGGTGCTATTCTTGCTTCAGATGCCTTTTTCCCATTTGCAGATAACGTGGAAGAAATCGCTAAAGCAGGTATTAAGGCGATTATCCAGCCTGGAGGATCAGTTCGTGACAAAGAGTCCATCGAAGCGGCGGATAAGTACGGCTTGACTATGGTCTTCACAGGCGTGAGACATTTTAGACATTAAGAAGATAAAGTTTCAATATAAACAAAAATTGATTATAATAATATTTTTAAAAAGTAAGCCGTAAGGCTTGATTTTTGGTATAATTATAATAAATAAAACTATCAAGGAGTATATGCATGCCTTTAATTGAGAAATTTAAAATAAATAATCTTCATAATTATTATGATGTTGAATTAAATTTTAAGAATGACAATACCATTTATATTGGAGAAAATGGTATTGGTAAGACAACAATTCTTTCGATACTTTATTATTTGCTTGATTTAAATTATGAAAAGTTATTGAGTTTTATTTTTGAAAGTATCGAGATTAAAATAGAGGGTAGAGATCTTTTAAAGATTAGTAAAGAAGATATTAGACAGATTAATATAGATCAAAGAGATAGCAGAAGGCATATTCCTAAATCTGTGGTTGATGATTTACTCACTGGAATACAACATGATGAAATTTTGATGGGAGAATTATTAGAATTATGCAAAACAAGAGATTCAAATTTTGATATAAAAGTTAGAGTATTGTATAGAAAATATGATTTATTTAAAAAATATCCTTTTCCGCTAGTTTCAGCGGCAGTTAATGAAATTCTTTATAAAATTAATCCGGAAGGATACGTAAAAGTAATAAATGAGATAGAGAATGTAAAAAATAAATATAAGATTTTATATTTTCCAACATATAGAAGAATTGAGGAGGATTTACGTAAATTAAATATAAGTCCTAAGAATATGGGGCCTGGAGAAGATATATTAAATAGCAAATTCAGTGGAGAATTAATTCATTTTGGTATGAAAGATGTTGAGCAGAGGATTGAAGAACTGCTAAATAAAATTAGTAAGGAAACTAACGAAAGTTATAATAACATGACTAGTGGTCTGTTAAATACTTTTGCTAATAGAGAAGAAATTCAAGCGTCTGATAAAGATTTTAATTATAAAAAAGTTAATATTGCTCTTTCTAGATTAGGAGATAAAATTAACAATGAAACTAGATCTATAATTCTAAATAAGATACAAAAAGAAGAATTGCATAAAGATCAATATCTAGCATATCTAGTATCAAGTATTCTTAAAAATTATGAAACTCTGGAGGTAATTGATAGTAGAATTAATGACTTTAATGAAAGAGTAAATAAATATTTGTTTAGGAAAAAATTTAATTATAACCCACAATTATTAAGGTTAGATATAAAAAGAACGGATACTAATGGAGAAATAGTTGACGATATTATCAATTTAAGTAATCTTTCATCGGGAGAAAAACAGTTAATTTCAACCTTTTCTAAGATATTTTTAGAAGATGAAAAAGAACTTATTATTCTATTTGATGAGCCGGAGTTATCTTTATCCGTTCCATGGCAAGAGGAATTTATTTATGATATTTCTCAAGCAAGTAAGTGTAAATTTTTATTAACAGTAACTCATTCTCCATTCATATATAGAAATCTCCTACCTTATGCGGAAGAGATTGATAAGTGTATTAAGGAAACCTCGCAAAATAGAGATAATAAATTTACATATTTCTTTTTAGATGACGATAATGATGGTGAATTGCCTTTTTAAATAAGGAGAGGAAATTTTGAAATCAGTAAAAATAAAAAATCACCTAGAAAGTTTAACGGAAGCTTCAGTTGTATGGGAAAAGTATACGAGAGATGTAAAAAATAATCCAAATAGATATTTTGTATTTTATGAAGGAAAAGATAGGCAATATTATGATTGTCGAATACGAAATTTTACTAAAAATTACAACGCATATGAGGTTGGTGGTAAGAGTAAAGTGTTGCAACTAGTTGATAAATTTACTCATGAGGAGGGTTATAAATTAAAGAATAAATTATTTTTTATAGACAAAGACTATGAAAAACACCGGCTAGATTCGGATGTATATATGACTCCAAAATATGCAGTTGAAAACTTTTACGTCAGCCATACAGCAATCGAGAGAATACTGAAAACACATTTTGGGATAAATGAAGATGATCCAGAGTTTAGCATGGTATTAGATTCTTTTAATGAAAGATATAAAGAATTTATTCAACATCTAACGGATATGAATCTATGGGCTATTTGTTGTCAATTAAATGGGGTCAAAATAGACTTTGATTTGTTGGGGTTAAAAAATAATGCAGATAAAATAGTTAAAATCAAGCATGAAGAAAAGATAAAATTATTAGTGGAAGATATTGGTTTCTATTATTTTGAGAGGAAGTATGATGAAAAATTGAGGGAGAAATCTGAAAGTGGGGTTGAGAAGAATGGTAGAGATTATACCGCTGAGCTATCTCATTTTAGATATAAAAAAGAATGTATACGTGACACTTTTGACAATGATGTAGAGGACTACCGTAGCTGTATAGAGTTTTATTTTAGAGGTAAACAGTTGTTATGGTTTTTAAAAGAGTTTATATTATCCGTCGAGAATAAAAATGGAGGTATTCTGCAAAGACAATTTTTGATTGACGATAAAAATATAATGACAGTTTTTACCAATTGTGCGGATACGCCAGAAGGATTAAATGATTATTTAAGCAGAAAATGTTGTATGACATTCGATTAGTTTTTATTATACGTGGAAATTACATAAGATTAGTTGAAATTTTGAGTATATTTTTTGATATTAAGAAAATGAGTAATATACGAGAACTTGGTATCTCTATATAATTAGGTAAATTGATAGAATGGATAAGTTAAGATGTCATCTATAAAATTAAATATTGGAATGTCATTGTCAGGACCAACCATTGGAATTAGTCCGGATTTTAGAGAATTAATAAATGTTATCAATAAAAGAAGATATATCAGAAAAAGTAGGATTGAAAATATACATTTTCCTTTAGTTGGTCAAAGTACTATGTCATGGAAACTTAGAGGTGATTACAAGCATGGTTTTTATGCCTTCTCTTCGATAGCATTCGAAGGAGAATTTGGATCAAATCCAGATGTATTTATGATTTTTTCAAAGAATGACAGTCTGATAGAATTTAATAGTAAAGAGCATTCGTTAAATGATGATGATTTAACAGTGGTTAAACTAAAACAAAATATTTTTAAAAACAACAAGTATAAATATGGTATTGAAAAGGAGCTTAATTATTATTCTAACAGTGAATCAGAGTATGATATTCGCCCTTTCATTATTGTTGTATTTGGCGAAGTTTCGTTAGGATTTGCTACTGTCACATTGATAAATAAAAGTTCAAGTACAGCAAATTCAAATGGATTTATTGAGGGAATAATGCCAGGGATGGGAGTAAACCCTTTTCAACCACAGGCAAGAAAATTAGTATGGCCAACTGGCAAAGATCTATTACGTACATTAAAGGAACCTCAAACTGGTCGTTCTTTTAAGTTAGATAAAGAACAGGTTGATAATATTTTAAATTTGAAAAGGTATTTTGTTAATTTATTGGAACCGAACATTGCTAAAGTGTTGAAAGAGGAATATATAACGGAGTGAGACATTTTAGACATTAAGAAAACACAAGGGAAGAAAATAGTTTCTTTCCTTTTTTGGCTTAAAATGCTAAGTGAAAGAAGATTAAAACGAACATTTATGATATAATGTTAGTAAATAATTCGTAAAAGAGGTTGAGAGATGAAGCTGTTAGTTGTCGGTTCTGGTGGTCGTGAACATGCGATTGCTAAGAAGTTTCTTGAATCAAAAGACGTTGAACAAGTCTTTGTGGCTCCTGGGAATGACGGGATGACTCTGGATGGTCTGGAATTAGTAAATATCTCTATTTCCGAACATTCTGCATTAATTGAATTTGCAAAAGCTAACGACATCGCTTGGACCTTTATTGGGCCAGATGATGCCCTTGCTGCTGGAATCGTGGATGATTTTAATAAAGCTGGGCTCAAGGCTTTTGGTCCGACCAAGGCTGCGGCTGAGCTGGAGTGGTCCAAGGATTTTGCTAAGGAAATCATGATCAAATACGACGTTCCGACAGCAGTCTACGGCACATTTTCAGATTTTGAGAAAGCCAAGGCTTATATCGAGGAGAAAGGAGCCCCAATCGTCGTCAAGGCGGATGGTTTGGCGCTTGGTAAGGGTGTCGTCGTTGCTGAAACAGTTGAGCAAGCAGTCGAAGTTGCTCACGAGATGCTTTTGGACAATAAATTCGGGGACTCGGGTGCACGTGTAGTTATTGAGGAATTTCTTGAAGGAGAGGAATTTTCACTCTTTGCCTTTGTCAATGGGGACAAATTCTACATCATGCCAACGGCTCAGGACCACAAACGTGTCTACGATGGCGATAAGGGACCTAATACGGGGGGTATGGGTGCCTATGCGCCAGTTCCTCACTTGTCAGAGAGCGTGGTTGCCACAGCGGTTGACACCATTGTCAAGCCAGTCCTCGAAGGGATGATTAAAGAAGGTCGCCCTTATCTGGGTGTCCTTTACGCAGGGCTTATATTGACAGCTGATGGCCCCAAAGTCATTGAGTTCAATGCTCGCTTCGGAGATCCTGAAACTCAGATTATTCTACCTCGATTAACCTCTGATTTTGCGCAAAATATCACGGATATCCTCGATGGCAAGGAGCCAAACATTACGTGGAACGACAAGGGTGTGACTCTGGGTGTGGTTGTCGCATCCAAGGGATATCCGCTAGATTATGAAAAAGGTGTCAAGTTGCCAGCCAAAACCGATGGCGACATCATCACCTACTATGCAGGGGCTAAGTTTGCGGAAAATGAGCAAGACCTTCTTTCAAACGGCGGACGAGTTTATATGCTCGTCACCACAGCAGATACCGTCAAAGAAGCTCAAGAAACCATCTACCAAGAACTCGCCCAACAAAAAACAAAAGGCCTCTTTTACCGAACAGATATCGGAAGTAAGGCGATTCGATAAAGATATAAGAAAAAGCGACGAAGTCGCCAAGTACGATAATGGTCGCCGTGGTGAAAAGACCAGAACAGTATCTGTCCTGGTCGGGGAAAATTTGAGAACTTAGGATCAAATTGTAGAAATGAAACTGAGGGTTTGTTTCCGTCCCTCACAACCTAAGATGTTTGTTGAAAAAGAGGAAAAAGGAGAAGAAATGAAACCAGTAATTTCCATCATCATGGGCTCAAAATCAGACTGGGCAACCATGCAAAAAACCGCCGAAGTTCTCGATCGCTTCGGTGTAGCCTACGAAAAGAAAGTTGTTTCTGCCCACCGCACGCCAGATCTCATGTTCAAGCATGCAGAAGAAGCACGTAGCCGTGGGATTAAGGCCATCATCGCAGGTGCAGGTGGCGCAGCCCATTTGCCAGGTATGGTAGCAGCTAAAACAACCCTTCCAGTCATTGGTGTGCCAGTCAAATCTCGTACTCTTAGTGGAGTGGATTCACTCTATTCTATCGTTCAGATGCCGGGTGGGGTGCCTGTTGCGACAATGGCTATCGGTGAAGCTGGTGCGACAAATGCGGCTCTCTTCGCCCTCCGTCTTCTTTCAGTAGAGGATCAGGCTATCGCGACAGCTTTGGCAGATTTCGCAGAAGAACAAGGAAAAATCGCAGAGGAGTCAACGAATGAGCTCATCTAAAACAATCGGAATTATCGGTGGCGGTCAGCTGGGTCAAATGATGGCCATTTCTGCTATCTACATGGGCCACAAGGTTATCGCACTGGATCCTGCTGCAGATTGCCCGGCCTCTCGCGTGGCGGAAATCATCGTGGCGCCTTATAATGATGTGGAGGCCCTCCGTCAATTGTCGGAGCGTTGTGATGTCCTCACCTATGAGTTTGAAAATATTGATGCTGACGGTTTGGATGCTACTATCAAGGAGGGACAACTACCTCAAGGGATAGACCTGCTCCGCATTTCCCAAAATCGCATTTTTGAAAAGGACTTCCTCTCCAACAAGGCTCAAGTCACTGTGGCCCCCTACAAGGTCGTGACTTCTAGCCAAGACTTGGCAGATATGGACCTGTCGAAAAACTATGTCCTCAAGACAGCTACAGGCGGTTACGATGGCCATGGACAAAAGGTTATTCGTTCAGAAGCAGACTTGGCAGAAGCCTATGCGCTAGCGGATTCAGCAGACTGTGTCTTGGAAGAATTTGTCAATTTCGACCTTGAAATTTCTGTCATTGTATCAGGAAATGGCAAGGACGTGACAGTTTTCCCGGTTCAGGAAAATATCCACCGCAACAACATCCTATCTAAGACCATTGTGCCAGCTCGCATTTCAGAAAGTCTAACTGAAAAAGCCAAAGCCATGGCTGTGCGAATTGCTGAACAACTTAACTTATCTGGAACGCTTTGCGTGGAAATGTTTGCGACTGCCGATGACATCATTGTCAACGAAATCGCACCACGTCCACATAATTCAGGCCACTACTCAATCGAAGCCTGTGACTTCTCGCAGTTTGATACCCATATCTTGGGTGTTCTCGGAGTACCATTGCCAACCATCAAACTGCATGCGCCAGCAGTCATGCTAAATGTCCTTGGGCAACACGTCGAGGCGGCTGAGCAATATGTGACAGAAAATTCAAGCGCCCACCTCCACTTATATGGTAAAATAGAAGCGAAGCACAACCGCAAGATGGGACATGTGACTTTGTTTAGTGATGTACCGGATAGTGTTGATGAGTTTGGGGAAGGATATATAATTTGATATGGAAGATAAAATTGAAAAAGTAATAACTGAAGAAATCTCACGTGAAGTTACTAAGAAATACTTGCTAGAGGTAGTTGATAATATCAAGGAAGGATATTATAGGTCTGCTATAGTCGTTCTATATACAACTATGCTATATGATATTCTAAAGCAGCTGGAAATTTTGAGAGACTTTTATGCAAACAGTAATGCGGATGCGATTATAACAAAGGTGGAAAAACAAAAAAATAATAATCCTAAAAGTCCGTCATGGGAGGGAGTATTAATTGAGGAGTTAAAGAATAGAGGTTTCATAACAAATATTGAATTCCTTGATTTAGAGGAAATACAAAGATTTAGAAATTATGGAGCCCATCCGATAGTTGAAATGGAGGAAGATAAGATTGAAATATCGCTTAGGGATATCCAAAGGGAAGAGGTCGAATTGGCTCTGACCAATGCATTAAGAATAATCTTTTTAAATCAACTTGGATTAGGTAATAAATATGTAGAGCAAGTCTTTCAGTATGCTGCAGATTATGTTGAAGATCATGACTATAATGAGGAGTTTGATAATCAATTTATTGATAAATATCTAAAGAGGTTAAATAAGTCTGCATATAAAAATGTCTTTAAAACTTTCTTTAAAGAAATTTTTAAAGAAAGTTCGTCACTTGAAAATAATAGATGGAGAATAATTAATGTTCTCAAAGTAGTTTATAAATTCAATCCGGATTATTGTCAAGAATCAATATCAGACGATTCTTTTAAACTAGTGAATGTTTTGCCTGATGATATTGTCACGTCTAATCATTATCAAAAATTTCAGTCTAAAATATATAATTTGATGGAATATTTTCAGTTTTGTCCCGGACTTTGGGAAATACTGCCTAAAGATAAAAAAGATATCATATTAGGATTTTCAAAAAGAATGTTTATCCAGAACGATCCTGTTGCAACTGGTTTAAGTAGTGTTTCATCTGATGATAGAGGACGATTTATTGAGAAAGCTAAATTTTTATCAAGCTTGCTGTATTTGGTTGATAACAAAGAAGAGCATTTAAAAGAAACTATATTTAAAATAAGAAAAAATATAAGCGTATACAGAACAGGTTGGGTTGATCTTTCTAATGTTGATTTTTTAACAGAAAGGGAAGTATCTGGATTATATTCTCAGTGTGTGTATTATAATTTACTGCCTCAACTAAAATGTTTTTTATTTGAGTATGTATCAGATTCAGGGAGTTATGATGGAGCCAAAAATAACTTGATTATGTTATTGGAATTGAATTTAGTTCAAGATGAAGAAGATGTTAAAAAACTTTTAAGTATTATGAATTCAAATCCCCAATTTTATGGTGCAACTTGGTACATACGTGATAACTTAGATAAAGTTAAGAAATATTTAAATGCTAGATTGGATATTGATTTTGAAAATCTATTAAGTGAGTATCAAAATCTAAATAAATAAAATAGGAAGTGGGATAGTTCAGGTACTTGAACTTGGGCTAAAAGCGCCCTTTTTCCTGTAAAAAATATAATAGAAAGGAAAAAAGACGCTCGTATCAGCTTAACTGAATACGGGCTACGGACTTTATCAATTATATGATACAACTCATTGTCAACGCATTTGTTGAAAAAGATAAGACTGGAGCAGTTGTTGAAGTCTTGTTTGCTAGTGCTGACCAAGATAAGGTGCAAGCTAAATATGAAGAGCTAGTTGCACGATACCCTGAAAACTATTTAGCTATCTATGATCTACCGTTAGATACGGATTTGAATACACTGGATCATTATCCATCTGTGTGGATTGGGAAAGAGGAGTTTGAGTAGGAATCTTGTTTTTATTCAGGTAGTTTATTCTCTAAAGGTTAAGAAGAAAGGAAAAATTAAGAACATGATCAACCGTTACTCTCGCCCTGAGATGGCGAACATTTGGAGTGAAGAAAATAAATACCGTGCTTGGCTTGAGGTGGAAATCTTGGCTGACGAGGCATGGGCTGAGTTGGGGGAAATCCCTAAGGAAGATGTAGCTTTGATTCGTGAAAAAGCGGACTTTGACATCGACCGTATTTTGGAGATTGAGCAAGAGACTCGTCACGATGTGGTGGCTTTCACGCGTGCGGTTTCTGAAACGCTTGGCGAAGAGCGTAAGTGGGTTCACTATGGCTTGACTTCTACTGACGTGGTGGATACTGCCTACGGTTACCTCTACAAGCAGGCTAACGACATCATCCGTCGTGACCTTGAAAACTTCACCAACATCATCGCTGACAAGGCTAAGGAGCACAAGTTCACCATCATGATGGGTCGTACCCATGGGGTGCACGCTGAACCTACAACCTTTGGTCTTAAATTGGCGACTTGGTACAGCGAAATGAAGCGCAACATCGAGCGTTTCGAGCATGCGGCTGCTGGTGTTGAAGCTGGTAAGATTTCTGGTGCGGTTGGGAACTTTGCTAACATTCCACCATTTGTAGAAGAATATGTCTGCGACAAATTGGGTATTCGTGCTCAAGAAATCTCTACACAGGTCCTTCCTCGTGACCTTCACGCTGAGTACTTTGCGGTTCTTGCTAGCATTGCGACTTCTATTGAACGCATGGCAACGGAAATCCGTGGTCTGCAAAAGTCTGAGCAACGCGAAGTAGAAGAATTCTTTGCCAAAGGACAAAAAGGTTCTTCAGCAATGCCTCACAAACGCAACCCAATCGGTTCTGAGAACATGACGGGTCTTGCGCGTGTCATCCGTGGTCACATGATTACAGCCTATGAGAACGTTGCACTTTGGCATGAGCGTGATATCTCTCATTCATCAGCTGAGCGCATCATCACACCAGATACGACCATCTTGATTGACTACATGCTCAACCGTTTTGGAAATATTGTCAAAAACTTGACAGTCTTCCCAGAAAATATGATCCGCAACATGAACTCTACATTTGGTTTGATATTCAGTCAACGTGCTATGTTGGCTTTGATTGAAAAAGGTATGACGCGTGAACAAGCTTACGACCTTGTTCAACCGAAGACGGCCCAATCATGGGATAACCAAGTCGACTTCAAACCACTTCTTGAAGCAGATCCAGAGGTGACATCACGCCTTACTCAAGAAGAAATTGACGAAATCTTTAATCCTGTATACTACACTAAACGAGTGGATGATATCTTTGAACGTCTTGGACTTGGTGATTAATTAAAAATAAACAGCGAGCTTCAATCTCGCTGTTTATTTTTTATCCAAAAGACTTAGTCTTCTTTTCTTTTAGTGAGTCCATAGGCTGCTAGTGTGGTCATGAGTCCTGCGACTACTAGTCCTGCAGAATGGTGACTTCCTGTTTCAGGAAGTTTTTTCTCTGTTGTCACAGGAGCTGGACCTTGAGGAAGAGCTTTGTTTTCCTCAGCAGGAACAGTTGTTGGAGCCGATTTTCCTGGAATCTCTAGTACTGGTTTTTCTTCTGTCGCAGGAGTTGGCACACTTGGGATTTCTTGTGCTGGTTTTTCTTCTTTGACAGCTGCTTGTCCGTTTTCATCGCCTACATGTGTTACCAGAGTTCCGACTACGACTACTTGTGTAACAGCTTCCTGCGCTACGACACTGGTAACCAATGTTCTAACTTCAGTTCCGTCTGCAGCCGTAGTTACAGAATAGAAGTGACTTATACGACCGTTTACACCTTCTGTTACGACACGGGATTGGCCTTTAGGCAATTGATCAGTTTCACGAGTCACTGTGGTAAATGGAATTACTTCCTCTTGGACATCTAGTCTAGGTTTTGCATCACTAGTTGCTGCAAGACCACTTTCATCACCCTTGTGAGTTACAGGAGCACCAACTTCGACAACTTGGTTCACAGCTTCTTTGGTTACCTGGCTATCAAGAACGGTTTCTGTTGATTTCCCATTTTCTGTAAGAACAGAGATGTAAGAAGTACGTTCACCTAGAACTCCAGCTTTGACAACTTTTTCTTGTCCAGCTGGGAGATTTGGATTGTATTTCTTGATAACTTCAAACGGGATTTCTTCTGTCTTCACAAGAAGTTCTGGTCGGTTTTCAATGTTAGCAGCCAGTTCATTTTCATCTAGGCTTCCTAAGTGAGTGGCAGCTGGTTTCAGACCTTTAAGGGCAGTCTTTAGTTTATCTACTAGTGCGTCTAGTTCAGCTTGTTTGCTGCGGTTGAGGTTAAGGTTGAGTCCATCTTTTGCTGCCTTGAGTGCGGCTAGGCTTTCTGTACTGTATCCATCTAAGTTAGTCGGAATTTTAGCTAATTCTTCGCGGAGAGCATTATAATTAGCACGGAAGTAGTCTTTGTTGTGGTCTGCAAAGGCAGTCATAAGTTCAAAGATTTCCTCTTCCTTGTACTCAGCGCTTGGTCTATCTGCCCAGATTGAAAGCATACTACCAACTGTTGGAAGGTCTACTTCAGGATATTTGGTAGAAGCAAGTTGATTGAATGGTGTTTTTCCAGTATTCTCAATAGCTTTTTTGAGGAAACCACCACCATCTTCTGGTTTTTGACCGAGAATGTAGTACCAATCCCCATTTGTATTCAAGAACTTATATCCCTTGCTTGCTAGGTATTGAGGTGAAGCAAGGTTGTAACCCCACCAGCCTTTAGACCAGTAAGAAATCAAGACATCCTTATCAAATTCGACATCATCCTTGTCTTCGTAATAGAAACCATCGTTGAAGGCCATTGGTTGTAGCCCTCTTTCCTTAGCCATAGCAGCTAGGCTGTTAGAATAATCTGCGAACTTGTTATAGAGTCCATACCATTTGAGGTAATACCAACCTTGGGCATTTGTCGCATCATTGGCATATTCATCGGTACCATAGTTGAAAATCTTTGATTTATCAGCAAAGTAATCCATGTACTTACCGATAAGGGCTTTAGTAAATCCAACCGCTTCTTGATTTTCAAGATCCATGGTTGTTTTTGAAACTTTATCAAAGTTGGCTTGAGGATTCTTGATGCCAAGTTTTTCCATGGCAACCAGCATAGCGTCCATATGTCCTGGACTATTGATAGCGGGGATTAGACCAATACCTTTTTCCTTAGCATATTGAACAAGCTCGGTCACTTCTGCCTGTGTCAACGCAGTACCGTTTGGATCGTCGTAGTAAGCTTTAGTTCCTTCGATAATAGCTTTTTTAACGTCATCACTAGCATAAGTTTTTCCGTTGGCAGTAATAGTCATATCATCGAGTAGGAAACGAAGACCATCATTTCCTAGAAGGAGATGGGCATCAGAATAGCCGAGCTCGCTCGCCTTGTCTACGATGCGTTTGAGTTGATCTAAAGAGAAGTATTTACGACCTGCATCGATGGAAATGACTTTATTCTTATTAAGTTTTTCAAGTTCTCGTTTAGCATCTTCCTCTTTTTGAGCTTCTGGGGTGAAGATTAGCTGACTAACAGCTTCTTGAAGTTTTGCGATTGCTTGGTCAATCGTGTCTTGTTGAGCACGGCTGAGATTGCTATCAAGTGAACGGATTGCTTTTTCAGCTTCTTTGACTGCAGTAACGCTTTCTGTTGTGTAGCGCTTGAGGTCTGCTGGAATTTCTTTCAGTGCTTGTTCAGCAGACTGGTAGTCTGCTGCGAAGTATTCAGCGTTGGCATTTGCAAAATGACGCATGAGTTTGAAGAGGCGAGATGGGGAATAACGTGCAGATGGTGTATCAGCCCAAGCAGCTACCATACCACCGATGAATGGAACATCAGCTCCTTCTGTTTTTGGAACAGATGTGATTGGTGTATTTTTAATACCATTGAGCCCCTGATCGAGATTGTACCAACCTTGGCCGTCAGCATTTCGTCCAAGAACGTAGTACCAAGCATCATTGGTATTAAGGATTGGGTGACCTTTTTCAGCTAGTAGTTTAGAAGAAGCAACATCGTAGCCCCCCCAACCACCAGTCCACATTGAAACGATAATATCTTTGTCAAAACTACCAAAGCTTGTATCGCTATTATAGTAGATACCATCGTTGAAGGCCATTGGTTTGAGACCGTGTGATTTTACGATACGAGCGAGGTCATTAGCGTAAGAGATGAATTTTTCATATCCTTTTTCAGGATAACCTTCATTTGGATAATATTTATCAGCTTGAAGCACACTCCAACCTTTAGCATTTGTTGCATCATTGGCGTATTCATCTAGTCCAATGTTGAAAATTTCAGATTTTTTAGAGAAGTAGTTAGCGTATTTGTCAATCAGAGTTTTAGTAAAATCGACTGCTTGTTTATTATTTAAGTCAACAGTTCGTTCAGATTTTTTACCAAAATAATCAAAGTTAGGATTTTCAATACCCAGTTCTTTCATGGCATTGAGAATGGCATCCATATGTCCAGGACTATTGACAGTTGGAATCACTCCAATACCCTTGTCTTTGGCATAATTAATCAAATCTGTCATCTGACTTTCAGTTAGATGGTTACCATTTGGATCATCGTAATAAGCATTTGTTCCATTTTCAATGGCGCGTTTGACATCATCACTTGAGTAGGTTTTATCGCCCACTTTCATAGACATATCATCCAACATGAAACGGAGACCATCGTTACCTACTAAGAGATGGAGGTCTGTATAACCATATTCTTTCGCCTTATCGATAATTTCTTTGAGTTGCTCAGGTGAGAAATATTTACGTCCAGCGTCAATTGAAACGATTTTTCGTTTAGCTAATTTTTCATTTTCAGTTGCAGCACGTTCCTTTCCTGCCTCTGTTGCCGGTTTATCAGCTTTTGCTTTCGTCTCATCTTTTTTCGCTGGTTTATCCTTGTCAGCTTCTGACTTATCAGTCTTAACTATGTTAGACTCTTTGGAATCAGCATCTTTTAGCTCTTCCTTTTTAGGACTAAGATCCTCTGACTTTTTATCAGAAATTTCTTTTTCAGCAGAAGTTGGAGTTGCTACTTCTTCTTTCTCACTAGGAGTTGAACTCACTTCCTCTTGCGCTTGCGGTTTTTCTTCTGTTTTTGGAAGATTCGCTAGCTTATCAGTAGATGGAGTTTCTGCTTCCACAGTTTTTGGAGCTTCTGGTTGAATCTCTGCTTTAGGTGTTTCCTCAGTAGTCAGATTTTCAGATGCTTGAGGGGAATCGGAAACCGTATGGATGGTCGGTTGGTTTTCCGTAGTAGTGGGAGTAACTCCATCGGCTGCAACAGCTTGCGCTTGGAAAGCAAATCCAATTAGAACAGAAGCAGCTCCTACAGCATATTTACGAATGGAAAAACGCTGTTGTTTTTCATGTTTCATTGCAAAACCTCCTGATTGCATTTTAATATTGATAACGTTTACACAATTCAACAATTTTATTTTATTTGTTACGTTAACAGGAGTCAAGTAGGACTACTTTAAAACTATAATAAGTATAAAAACTAATAAAAATTAAGCATACAATTCTATTTATTAACATATCTATAGGTAGTGTAATTCGATCTTATTTCTATAAAATATTCTACAAAATATAGAAGGTCATACAAAAAAAGTAAGCGTTTTCTTTTTATTGTGGTATAATATGTATAGAAAAAAGCCCAAGCAAGGCTCAGGCTTTCTTCTTAGTGATCACGGTCACATGAAATGAATTTGATTTTGTAATAATCCGCTCGTTTATAAGTTTCGCTGTAAGCGAGAACTTGACCAGTAGACTCTAGCTTAGTAGTCTTGGTTTGTAAAACGGTTGGGAATTGCTCATCGACTCCGAGGACCGAAGCCGCATGTTCTGGAGTTGGAAATGCTATTTCATTGATTTCTTCAAAATGTTCATCATTCATGTGAATGTGGTAATCTGATTTGAAACGGTTATAGATAGAACTATAATATTCAAGATTTGGATAATTTGCGTTGATGTATTGTTCTGGGATATATGATGTGTGGTAGATGTATGCGACACCATTTGTTTCGCGGACACGTTCAATCTTGTAGTAGAACTGATCACCACGTAATCCAAGTTTTTCCAAGTAGTTTAGTTTATTTCCGCGTTCAATAGAAAGGACGGTCACCTTATCATCTTTAGTTTCAAAAACTTCTACATCTGAAAACTCTACGAGTTTGTGTTTGCGTGCGCGTGAAACGAATGTACCCTTTCCTTGTTGGCGGACAATATAACCATCTTTGGCAAGGTCGTTTAAGGCACGGACAACTGTGATAGAACTAACATCATACATTGCAATCAATTCAGCTTCAGTGTAAAATTTATCTCCACTTGCAAATTGCCCAGAGATGATTTTGTTCTTTAATTCATCTTTTATATATTGATATTTTGGAATTGCCATAATTTCACCTCGATTTTCCTTCTCCGTTAAAGATTTTACCATAAAAACGGAAAGAATAGTAGTCTTTTGAATAAAAAAATTAGAATAATAGACTATAAGGTTAATTTACATATAAAAAAGGAGATTTTATACATTTTTATACATGCTAGCTATTTGAAGCTCTATGTCTGTAAAATCTATATCTTTATAATTTTTTTGTGTAAAAGTTGGTAAAAAATGAAAAAAATTGTGAAAACCTATTGACAAATGCAGGATATTGAGATATATTTACTATATCAACAAATGAAAGCGTGAACTTTAATTGTCAGAAGGTAATAATATGACACGATTTGAGATTAGGGACGATTTCTATTTAGATGGAAAACCGTTCAAGATTCTGTCCGGCGCCATTCATTATTTTAGGATTCCGCCAGAAGATTGGTCTCATTCGCTCTACAACTTGAAGGCTCTTGGTTTTAACACGGTAGAGACTTACGTTGCTTGGAATCTACACGAACCCCGTGAGGGTGAGTTTAACTTTGAAGGAGCTCTGGATTTGGAGAGATTTCTCCAAATAGCACAAGATTTAGGCCTCTATGCTATTGTACGTCCGTCACCATTTATCTGTGCGGAGTGGGAATTTGGTGGTTTACCGGCTTGGCTCTTAACCAAAGATATGAGGATTCGTTCATCAGACCCAGCCTATATTGAAGCTGTCGGTCGTTACTATGATCAATTATTGCCAAGATTGGTTCCACATTTGTTGGACAAGGGTGGCAATATTCTCATGATGCAGGTTGAAAATGAGTATGGTTCTTATGGAGAAGATAAGGCTTATCTGAGAGCCATTCGGCAGTTGATGGAAGATCGTGGCGTAACCTGTCCCCTCTTTACATCAGATGGCCCATGGAGAGCTACTCTGAAAGCTGGAACCTTAATCGAAGATGATCTCTTTGTGACAGGTAACTTTGGTTCTAAGGCCCCTTACAACTTTTCACAGATGCAGGAATTCTTTGATGAATATGGTAAGAAATGGCCACTCATGTGTATGGAGTTCTGGGATGGTTGGTTCAACCGTTGGAAAGAACCGATTATCACACGGGATCCAAAAGAATTGGCAGATGCAGTTCGAGAGGTTTTGGAACAAGGCTCCATCAATCTGTACATGTTCCATGGTGGTACAAACTTTGGCTTCATGAATGGTTGCTCAGCTCGAGGAACTTTGGACTTGCCACAAGTTACATCGTATGACTACGACGCTCTTCTTGATGAAGAAGGGAATCCAACTGCCAAATATCTGGCAGTTAAGAAGATGATGGCAACACATTTCCCAGAGTATCCGCAGTTGGAACCACTCTACAAAGAGAGTATGGAGTTGGATGCTATTCCACTGGTTGAAAAAGTTTCCTTGTTTGAAACCTTAGATAGCTTGTCTAGTCCGGTAGAAAGTCTCTATCCTAAAAAGATGGAGGAGTTGGGACAAAGTTATGGCTACTTACTCTATCGAACAGAAACAAACTGGGATGCAGAAGAAGAAAGACTTCGTATCATTGATGGTCGAGATAGAGCTCAGCTTTATGTCGATGGTCAGTGGGTTGAAACCCAATATCAGACAGAAATTGGGGAAGATATTTTCTATCAAGGAGAAAAGAAAGCGCTGTCTAGATTGGATATCTTGGTAGAAAATATGGGGCGTGTCAACTATGGTCACAAGTTCTTAGCGGACACGCAACGTAAGGGAATTCGTACAGGGGTTTGTAAGGATTTGCATTTCTTACTAAACTGGAAACACTATCCACTCCCTCTAGACAATCCTGATAACATTGATTTTTCAAAAGGATGGACAGAAGGACAACCAGCCTTTTACGCTTATGACTTTACAGTTCAAGAGCCAAAAGATACTTACCTAGACTTGTCTGAGTTTGGTAAGGGAGTTGCCTTTGTCAATGGGCAGAATCTAGGACGTTTTTGGAATGTCGGCCCAACACTCTCGCTTTATATCCCTCATAGCTATCTCAAGGAAGGTGCCAACCGCATCATCATCTTTGAAACAGAGGGTGAATATAAAGAAGAGATTCATTTAACTCGTAAACCTACACTAAAACATATAAAGGGGGAAAATTTATGACAATTGTAGGATGCCGTATCGATGGACGTTTGATCCACGGACAAGTAGCCAATCTTTGGGCTGGGAAACTAAATGTTTCACGTATTATGGTTGTAGATGACGAAGTTGTCAACAACGACGTTGAAAAGAGTGGTTTGAAACTTGCGACACCACCAGGTGTGAAATTGAGTATTTTGCCAATTGAGAAAGCGGCAGCCAATATTCTTGCTGGTAAATACGATAGCCAACGTCTCTTTATCGTGGCTCGTAAACCAGACCGTTTCCTTGGTTTGGTAGAAGCAGGTGTACCACTTGAAACCCTTAATGTTGGGAATATGTCTCAAACACCAGAAACTCGCGCTATCACACGTTCTATCAACGTAGTGGATAAGGATGTGGAAGATTTCCACAAATTGGCAGAAAAAGGTGTTAAACTTACTGCTCAAATGGTTCCAAATGATCCAATTTCAGACTTTTTGAGCTTATTAAAATAGGAAAAAATTTTTAGGAGGTCATTGTTATGATACAATGGTGGCAAATTTTACTTCTCACTTTGTACTCAGCTTATCAAATCTGTGATGAGTTGACGATCGTTTCATCTGCAGGTTCCCCTGTATTTGCTGGTTTCATTACTGGTTTAATTATGGGAGATGTGACTACTGGTCTGCTTATCGGTGGTAACTTGCAATTGTTCGTTCTTGGGGTTGGTACCTTCGGTGGTGCTTCTCGTATCGACGCAACTTCTGGTGCGGTTCTTGCGACAGCCTTCTCTGTTTCACAAGGAATTGATACAGCACTTGCGATTACAACAATCGCTGTGCCAGTAGCAGCTCTCTTGACTTACTTCGACGTTCTTGGACGTATGACAACTACTTTCTTCGCTCACCGTGTGGATGCTGCAATCGAACGCTTTGACTATAAAGGTATCGAACGCAACTACCTACTTGGTGCGATTCCTTGGGCTTTATCTCGTGCCCTTCCAGTCTTCTTCGCGCTTGCCTTTGGTGGTGCCTTTGTACAATCAGTAGTAGACTTAGTTGAAGCCTACAAATGGGTTGCGGATGGTTTGACACTTGCAGGTCGTATGCTTCCAGGTCTTGGATTTGCAATCTTGCTTCGTTACCTTCCAGTTAAACGTAACCTTCACTACCTTGCAATGGGATTTGGTTTGACAGCTATGTTGACTGTTCTTTACTCATATGTAACAGGTCTTGGTGGCGCTGTTGCTGGTATCGTAGGTACTCTACCGAAAGATGTTGCTGAAAAAATTGGTTTCGTGAACAACTTCAAAGGTTTGTCTATGATCGGTATCTCTATCGTAGGTATCTTCCTTGCAGTGCTTCACTTCAAAAATAGCCAAAAAGTAGCTGTAGCAGCACCTTCTACACCATCAGAAAGTGGGGAAATCGAAGATGACGAATTCTAATTACAAACTTACAAAAGAAGATTTTAATCAAATCAACAAACGTAGCTTGTTTACTTTCCAATTAGGTTGGAACTACGAACGTATGCAAGCTTCTGGTTACCTTTACATGATTTTGCCTCAATTGCGTAAAATGTATGGGGATGGAACTCCTGAATTGAAAGAAATGATGAAAGTTCATACTCAATTCTTCAATACTTCACCATTCTTCCATACCATTATCGCTGGTTTTGACCTTGCCATGGAAGAAAAAGATGGTGTGGGTTCAAAAGATGCCGTTAACGGTATCAAGACAGGTTTGATGGGACCATTCGCTCCTCTTGGAGATACAATCTTTGGTTCCCTTGTACCTGCTATCATGGGGTCAATCGCAGCAACTATGGCTATCGCTGGCCAACCATGGGGTATCTTCCTTTGGATCGCAGTTGCAGTAGCGTATGACATCTTCCGTTGGAAACAGTTGGAATTTGCCTACAAAGAAGGGGTTAACCTTATCAACAACATGCAAAGTACTTTGACAGCTTTGATTGACGCTGCATCTGTACTTGGTGTCTTCATGATGGGTGCTCTTGTAGCAACAATGATCAACTTTGAAATTTCTTACAAATGGGCAATCGGTGAGAAAATGATTGACTTCCAAGACATCTTGAACTCAATCTTCCCACGCTTGCTTCCAGCAATCTTTACTGCCTTTATCTTCTGGTTGCTTGGTAAGAAAGGTATGAACTCTACTAAAGCTATCGGTATTATTATCGCACTTGCCTTGGCTCTATCTGCCTTTGGTAAATTTGTACTTGGAATGGGCGCATAATTTATGGCTAAATCATTAATTTTGGTGAGTCATGGTCGTTTCTGTGAGGAGCTTAAAGGTAGCACAGAAATGATCATGGGTCCACAAGACAATATTCATGCAGTGGCTCTTCTTCCAGAAGATGGCCCAGAAGAATTTACTGCAAAATTTGAAGCTGCTATTGAAGGATTGGATGATTTCCTCGTCTTTGCGGATCTTCTCGGTGGAACACCATGTAACGTGGTAAGCCGTTTGATTATGGAAGGTCGTGATATTGACCTTTACGCAGGGATGAATCTTCCAATGGTGATTGAATTTATCAATGCGAGCCTCACAGGCGCAGATGCGGATTACAAGAGCCGTGCTGCAGAAAGCATTGTGAAAGTCAATGACCTGTTAGCTGGCTTTGATGATGACGAAGATGAATAATACTCTTCGAAAATCAAATTCAAACTACGTCAACGTCGCCTTGCCGTACTCAGGTACAGCCTGCGGCTAGTTTCCTAGTTTGCTCTTTGATTTTCATTGAGTATACGATGTGACAACGTGAAAATCACAGGGAAAATCGGCGATAGGAGGATGGAGCGATGCTCCGACGATAATCGGTCTTTTTCCCAAAGATTTTAGTTGGAACTTGATTCAATAAGATGTGACAACGTGAAAATCGTTAGAACATTTTATATAGAATATACATGGGAATGGGGCTTACTCCCATTCCCATCTTTAATAGAAAAAGAGGAACTCAATGCTACATTATACAAAAGAAGACTTACTCGAATTGGGAGCAGAAATCACTACACGTGAAATCTACCAACAGCCTGATGTATGGAAAGAAGCTTTTGAATCTTATCAAGCAAAGCGTGAAGAAATTGCAGCCTTCCTACAAGGGATTGCTGATAAACATGACTATATCAAGGTTATCTTGACAGGTGCTGGAACTTCTGCTTATGTGGGAGATACCTTGGTACCTTACTTTAAGAAAGTCTACGACGAACGCAAATGGAATTTCAATGCTATTGCGACTACAGATATTGTTGCCAATCCAGAAACTTATTTGAAAAAAGATGTGGCAACTGTCCTAGTATCTTTTGCTCGTAGTGGTAACTCGCCTGAAAGTGTGGCGACTGTTGATTTGGCAAAAGCCTTGGTGGATGAGCTTTATCAAGTGACGATTACTTGTGCGGCAGATGGTAAATTGGCTCTTCAAGCTCATGGAGATGACCGTAATCTCTTGCTTTTGCAACCAGCTGCTTCTAATGATGCTGGCTTTGCCATGACTTCTAGCTTTACGTCTATGATGTTAACAGCTCTCTTGGTCTTTGATCCTACAGAATTTGCTGTTAAAGCTGAACGTTTTGAAGTTATATCTAGTCTTGCCCGTAAAATTCTAGACAATGCAGAAGATGTCAAAGAACTTGTTGACCTAGACTTTAACCGTGTCATCTATCTAGGCGCTGGTCCTTTCTTTGGACTTGCTCATGAAGCTCAGCTCAAGATTTTGGAACTAACTGCTGGTCAAGTTGCGACCATGTATGAAAGCCCAGTTGGATTCCGTCACGGTCCAAAATCTCTTATCAACGAAGATACAGTTGTTTTGGTCTTTGGTACAACAACAGACTACACTCGCAAGTACGACTTGGACTTGGTTCGTGAAGTTGCGGGTGATCAGATTGCTCGTCGTGTTGTGCTTTTGAGTGATCAAGCTTTTGGTCTTGAAAATGTCAAAGAAGTTGCCCTTGGTTGTGGCGGTGTCTTGAATGATATTTACCGTGTCTTCCCTTACATCGTATATGCTCAACTCTTTGCCCTATTGACTTCACTCAAGGTAGAAAATAAACCAGATACACCGTCTCCTACAGGTACAGTAAACCGTGTGGTACAAGGTGTTATCATCCACGAATATCAAAAGTAAGACAGTATTTATGAATTCTTGACAAGAGGATTTGTAAATCATCAGATAAACCATAGATTGTCAAGGCGCTTTCTATGGTTTGTTTGCTTGAGAGAAATAGTAAAAGGAGAAGAGAATGAAAGCATACACAGAGCATGTATTTGGAAATGTTGAGGGACAAGATGTCTTGGCCTATCGTTTTGAGACGGACGGTGGCTACCAACTTGAGGTTATGACTTATGGTGCGACCATCTTGCGTTATGTCACACCTGATAAGGCTGGAAATTTTGCCAATGTTATCTTGGGATTTGATGACTTTGATAGTTATGTAGGCAATAGTCCCAAGCATGGAGCTAGCGTAGGTCCTGTAGCAGGCCGTATTGCAGGTGCGACCTTTGAGCTTAACGGCAAGACCTATGACCTTGAAGTCAACAATGCTAGCAACTGTAACCACAGTGGTTCAACTGGTTGGGATTCTAGCTTGTTTGAACTAGTTGAAGTGAGCGACCATGGCTTGACTCTCTACACAGAGCGTACAGATGGGACAGGAGGATTTCCTGGAAATCTTAAGATTTGGATCAGTTATCACTTAGAAGAAAATGGAGCTTACGAGGTTAGCTATAAAGTAACAACTGATCAAGATACCTTGGTCAACCCAACCAACCACAGCTATTTCAACTTGTCTGGTGATTTCACGCAGACAATTGACCGTCATGTCTTCCAGTTAAATACTGAGGGCATTTACCCAATCGCTCCCGACGGTGTTCCGGACAAAACTCCAGATGCCAATCGTGACGTAGTAAAACACATCTACAATGGTGCTTTGTTGAAGGATATCTTTGCAGAAGAAGATGAGCAAATCCAGCTGGTATCTGGTTTGGATCATCCATTTGCTCTTCCTGTGGGTCATGATAATGCTGGTTTCCTTTATGACCAAAACTCAGGTCGCTTCCTGATTTTCAAGACAGAGGCTCCTTGCTTTGTGGTCTACACAGCAAACTTTGTGGATGAGAGTGTCATCATAGGAGGTCAGCCAATGGTACAGCACAATGGGATTGCCCTTGAAGCGCAAGCTTTACCAGATGCCATTCACAGTGACCTCAAAGACCAAGTCGTCCTCAAAGCCGGTCAAACCTTTACAAGTAAGACACGTTATGAACTTGTTGTGAAATAAAGAAAGCTGGGAAAAAGTCTTTAAATTTAGAAAAACGCATATTGTCAGGTGCTGAAAAGTTTGATAATATGTGTTTTATTATGGAAAGATTTATAGTTCGTTGAATCAATAGCAGGACAAATCAGTTTATAAAATATAGTCAGTTGAAACAAGAACAAGACAAAAGAGCCTCGAAAAAAGTACTACAACTCGATAATAACTTTTTGAGGTGCTTTTGATATGAGCCCATGTTTTCTCAATAGGATTGTACTCAGGTGAGTAGGGAGGAAGAGGTAAAAGTTTATGCCCAAACTCTTCACATAGAATCTCCTAGCTTAGCTATTCTATGGAATCTTGCATTATCCATAATAATAACTGATGGTGTGTTTAACGTTGGTAAGAGAAACTTCTGAAACCAAGCTTCAAAAAAGTCGCTCGTCATCGTCTCTTCGTAAGTCATTGGAGCGATTAACTCACCATTTGTTAGCCCTGCAACCAAAGAAATCCTCTGATATCTTCTTCCAGATACTTTACCTCTTATTATCTGACCTTTTAATGAGCGACCATATTCTCGATAAAAATAAGTATCGAATCTTATTTCATCAATATAAACAGGAGCTAAGTGATTTAAACTATTAAAATTTTTAAGAAATAAAGCTACTTTTTCTGGATCTTGTTCATAGTAGGTGTGGTTCTTTTTTTGAGTGTATCTCATAGCTTTGAGAGCATAGTGGATAGTAGTTGGATGACAATCAAATTCAGAAGCTATTTCAGTCAAATAAGCGTCTGTATTGTCAGTAAGATAGTTTTTAAGTCTATCTCTATCAATTTTTCTTGGTTTTGTTCCTTAGATTTGGAAAAGATGTGATGCTTCTGTTATACTACCTGTTCGCTCACAATAAGAGGGAACTTTTTTACGAAAATCTATTGAATATGCCATAAGAATACTACACCACATTATGTACTATTTTTGGTTCAGTTTGCTATATTATGAAAAAAATCAGTTTGAATTTCTCAATCAATTTGTTCATATTCTATTTCAATCTACTATACTTTCTTTTGTCCTGAAATGACGTTATTACTCAGCATCTCTTGAGTTATCTGACTTGACTTTATTGATAGAAGTTATATAATAATTGTAACAATTATAATTACAACAAAGGAGACATCCTATGACCTATGAATACAAGAGCCATATTTATTTGGCAGAGGCAGTTTTAAATGTAAAGGATTTGGCGAGTCAAACAGCCTTTTATCAGCAAATCATTGGTTTAGAAATCTTATCTCAAACTGAGACAGAGGTCATTCTAGGTCTTGGTGGAAAAGCCTTGGTTCAGCTGATTCAAACACAAGAGAGCGGAGAAGTAAGGGAACATTATGGCCTTTACCATCTGGCTATTCTCTTGCCCACACGCAAGGCTTTGGCTGATGTCTTGAAACATCTGACAGATTTACAGATTCCTCTTGTCGGAGGTGCAGACCACGGTTACAGTGAGGCCCTTTACTTGGAAGATTTGGAGGGGAATGGCATTGAACTCTATCGAGATAAACCCGTTTCCACATGGGATATTCGAGAAGATGGGCGTATTATAGGGGTCACTGAGGCTCTTGCAGCTCAGGACATCTATGAGTTGGGAGAAAGAGTAGAGCCCTTTATCCTAGCAGAAGGTACGAGAATGGGGCATATTCATCTTTCCGTCAAGGATAGTCGAAAGTCTAGTCAGTTTTATCAAAAGGTGTTAGGACTAGAGGATCAATTCAGTGTGCCTAGCGCTAGTTGGATTGCAGCTGGAGACTATCATCATCACTTAGCAGTCAACGAATGGGGTGGGAAAGGTCTGGCTCCGCGTAAACAAGGCCTGCCAGGCTTGGCCTACTATGTCATTGAAGTCGCACATAAAGAAGAACTGTTAACGATCGCGCAGCGAGTACAAGAAGTTGATGCACCAATCAAGTGGTTGACATCTAGCCAGTTGGAAATCACAGACTCAGACGGAATTGTGACTCGTGTTCGTTTAGATAGATAAAACTAGGAATTTCTATCAAGTTATCAGCATGGCTAGTTTACCTTTTGAAAAGTCTGTGGTAACAGAACTGCGTGAGACGGATGGGCGAGAATTTTGACAAAGAAGCTGATTAGAGATATAATGAAGAAAAATTGAGCAAGGAAAAGAAATGACAAATTCAAAGTATATTACTCGTTTGAAACGTTCAGAGGGCCAGTTGCGTGGGATTCAAAAGATGATTGAAGAAGATCGTGATTGTGCTGATATTGTGACGCAACTGACAGCCGTGAAATCTAGTGTGGAGCGCGTGATTGAGATGATAATTACCGAAAACCTTACTGAATGTATCAATCAGCCGCTAGATGATCCTGAAGCTCAAAAGGAACGTCTAGAAAAGGCTATCCGATACTTGATTAAACGGAAGTGAAGTAATTGTTTACTTTATCATAAAGACAAAAATGCCATCAGTAGGATAGTTTAATGTAAATTTTAACGTTGAGAAAAAGAGGCTCTATTTTTAGGCCTCTTTTTATGATTATTTTGATAAAATAATTCGATCAGAAGGATCAAAGTCAGTATCATCTACTGTAATTTGATTTCCGTTAACAGTGTAGATTTGTACATCATCACCAATGACCATACGTTGGTTTGCTGGATCAAAAGTAACTTGTTTAATTTTTTGGTCACCGTCAGATTCTAATTTTGTCCATGTTCCTGTTTTACCAGTAACAGTCAAAGTAATTTGATCATGGCCATCTTGTCCTTGATAGGTTCCATCGATGTTTTCAGGTTGAGCTACTGGAGCATTTTGAGCTGGAGCATCTTGGTTTTTATTGTTATTGCTATTGTTAGTGTTTTGTTGGTTAGATTGCTGATTTTGGTTAGATTGTTGTGTTTGTTGAGCAGGTTGTTGATTTTGTTGTTGAGCTGCAGGGGCACAAGCTACTAATAAACTAACACTGGCTAATGTTGCAACAGAAAGTGCAATAGTTTTTGATTTCATAGTGAATTCCTTCCTTAATGCCAAAGTTTTTAATTTTATATTGAACGTACTTAACAAATGGCATTCTATGTATTGTATCACTAAAAATATAGAAGTCAATTTATATGCTCAGTTATAGTTTATGAGGAGTTTGACTTGATTTTATCTAGAGCATTCTTAATCATACAAAAAGCAACGGCATATCTGTTGCTTTTTGTATGGGGGTAATAGATTCTTGTAGAAGATTATTTATTCTACTTGCTCAGGCCAAGCATTCATACCACCTTCTACATTGATAACGTTGAGGCCTTGGGAGCTGAGAAATTGGCAGGCAGAGGCAGAACGCACTCCACCTTGACAGATGACATGGTATTCATGGTCAGGTTTGAGTTCTTTGTATCCTTGCTCCAAGGTACTTAACGGAAGATTTTTGGCACCTGGTGCATGCCCTGCTTGGAATTCATGTACTTCACGGACATCGATAAGCTCTAGATTTTCATTTTGATATTTTTCATAAAAGTCAGCCATGCTGATATTAGTTTCCATATTCTACTCCTTCTGGCTTAGCCATTTTGTATAGTGAATAAGCGCCGTCAAGGTTTTGGACGGTAAATCCTGCTTGTTTGAGGATACGCTCTGCGATATAGCTGCGCAAACCACTGTGGCAGCTAACGATATAGGCTTGATTCTTGTCCAGTTCGTCCAAGCGCTCCCGTAGTTCGTTTAGGGGGATGTGGATGGTATCGACTTTGAGTCGACCACTTTGGAATTCGCAACTTGTCCGTACATCTAGGAATTTCTTTCCCTTAGCTAGTTCGTCTTCTAGCTGGTACCATTGAATATTGTCGCTGAGACCTTCGATAAGGTTCAAGGCTGCGTAGCCCAGCATATTGACGGGATCCTTGGCCGAGCCAAATGGTGGCGCATAGGTGAACTCCAATTCTGGCAAGTCAAAGACGGTGAGATTTCCCTTGATAGCAGTTGCCAGGATATCGATTCGTTTGTCAACGCCTTTCTTCCCGACTCCTTGGGCACCGTAGATTTTTCCAGTGGTTGGGTCAAAGAGGAGCTTCAAGGTCATATCAGTAGCGCCTGGATAATAACCAGCGTGGTCTTTCCCACTGACATGAAGGGCCTTGTAAGGAAGTTGATTCATGCTAAGGATACGCTCGCTGAGACCAGTCGAAGCAGCTGTCATATCAAAGGCACGAACGATAGCAGTGCCGATACTTCCCTTGTTTGTACGTTCTAGTCCTGCGATGACGTCTGCCACTTGGCGTCCCTGACGATTGGCAGGAGAAGCGAGAGAGATGAGAGCATCTTGGCCTGTAATCTCTTGCTTGACGACGATGGCATCCCCAACTGCAAAAATATCTTTTTGACTGGTTTCATAATGTTCATCGACCAGGATTCCACCACGAAGTCCCAGTTCAATCCCCGCAACTTTGGCCAGTCCGTTTTCAGGTTCAACACCGACAGAAAGGATGGTAAGGTCAGAAGTGATCGTTTGACCATTTTCTAGAACGATGATATTTCCTTGGTCTTCAAATCGAGTCGCAGACTGAGAAGTGATAACGCGAACGCCATTTTTGACCAATTCTGCTTGGATAAAGGCTGCCATTTCTTGATCCAGTGGTGGTAAGACATGGGGTGCTTTCTCAACGATAGTAACTTGCAATCCACGTTTCGCTAGGTTTTCAGCCATTTCAAGTCCGATAAAGCCTGCACCGATAACGACAGCTTCTTTTGGATGATTGTCCAAGGCTGCCATAATTTCATCGAGATCGGGAACGTTGCGAAGCGTGTAGGTATTCTTAGTTTCTGCCAAACCCTCAATGGCAGGAACAAATGGTTTAGCTCCTGGGGAGAGAATCATCTTATCGTAGTTTTCTGTAAATTCTTGTCCATAGTGTCGTACCGTCACAGTGTGTTCTGCTGGGGAAATACTGATGACCTCGTGAAATGGTCGCACGTCCAGATTAAAGCGTGCCTTGAGACTTTCAGGAGTTTGGACCAATAAACTATCACGGTTTGCAATTTCTCCTGAAACATAGTAAGGAAGCCCGCAGTTTGCAAAGGAAACAAAGGGACCTTTCTCAAAAATAGTGATTTCAGCGTCTTCCATGAGACGTCTGAGACGGGTTGCTGCTGACATACCGCCTGCAACTCCCCCGACAATGATAATTTTCATTGATTTTCTCCTTTATGCTTCTAGATGACTTTTCCTGTCCAAGCGCTCATACCGCCTCGGACATTGATGACATCGTAGCCTTTTTTCTTTAGCTTTTTAGCAGCCATCTTACTACGCACACCAGAATGACAAATGACATAAAGTGTTTCTTTTGTTGTTGGTGTGTAGGAACCAATTTTGGTCAGAGGAACATTTTTGGCATTTTTGATATGACCTCTACGAAATTCCATCGGCGTCCGAACATCCAGTAGCTGAATTGGTTTCTTGAGTTTAGCTTCTAACTCGCTGGTAGAAATACTGTCAATTTTTGTAAATAAGTGAAACATAGGCACCTCCAAATATACCCTTATGGGGTATATTAAACCATGAAGTCAAGCTTTTGTCAAGCAAGTTGTTTTGACTTGGTGGAGATTGGTTGCGATTGTATTGTTTTTCTCCTCAGTTTATCAGCCCCCTCCTTGACATTCGGTCAGCTTTTGATACAATAGTACAAAATTAGAAGAGGTAGGCTATGATTCAAAAACACGCTATTCCTATTTTAGAGTTTGATGATAATCCTGAGGCAGTCATTATGCCGAATCATGAAGGCTTGGATTTAAAGTTACCAAAGAAGTGCATCTATGCATTTTTGGAAGAGGAGATTGACCGCTATGCTCAGGAAGTAGGAGCAGAGTGCGTCGGAGAGTTCGTTTCTGCCACTAAGACCTACCCCGTTTACGTCATGGACTACAAAGGTGAAAAAGTGTGTCTAGCCCAAGCTCCTGTCGGTTCAGCTCCAGCAGCTCAGTTTATGGATTGGTTGATTGGCTATGGTGTGGAGCAGATTATCTCTACAGGTACCTGTGGTGTGCTGGCTGATATAGAAGAAAATGCCTTTCTTGTCCCTGTCCGGGCTCTGCGAGATGAAGGAGCCAGTTACCACTATGTGGCACCTTCTCGTTATATGGAAATTCAGGCAGAGGCTATTACTGCCATTGAGCGAGTTTTGGAGACCAGAGGGATTCCCTATGAAGAAGTCATGACCTGGACGACAGATGGTTTTTACCGAGAAACGGCTGAAAAGGTGGCTTATCGCAAGGAAGAAGGCTGTGCTGTTGTGGAGATGGAGTGTTCGGCGCTTGCGGCAGTAGCCCAACTGCGAGGGGTTCTCTGGGGTGAATTGTTGTTCACAGCTGACTCCTTAGCAGACTTGAATCAGTACGATAGTCGTGACTGGGGTTCAGAAGCTTTCGAGAAGGCCTTGGAACTCTGTCTTGATATTGCCTTTCAGTTCTAGCTACTCTCCTTCTTTTTATGGTACAATGGATGTATGTTATTCAAATTATTTGTGAAAAAAATTGAAAGGGTCTTTGGCGGACTTTCACCAGCTCGTCGGATTTTTCTGAGTTTCGCTGGAGTTATTTTTATAGGCTCTCTTCTTTTGAGTTTGCCTTTTGTTCAGGCAAGTGATTCTCAAGCCACTTATTTTGACCATCTTTTTACGACGGTGTCTATGGTCTGTGTGACTGGTCTTTTTACCCAACCAGTGGCTACGACCTATAATGTCTGGGGGCAGTTGATTTGTATGCTCTTGATACAGATTGGTGGTCTGGGGCTCATGACTTTTATCGGGGTCTTTTATATTCAGGGGAAGCAGAAACTCAGTCTCCGTAGTCGTGAAACCATTCAGGAGAGTTTTAGTTATGGGGAGACTCGGTCGCTGAAGGCCTTTATGCGGTCCATCTTTTTGACGACTTTTCTGGTGGAGGGATTGGGTGCCTTTCTACTAAGTTTCCGTTTTATTCCTGAGTTCGGCTGGGGAAGGGGCATTTTCACCTCCATCTTTTTAGCCATTTCAGCTTTTTGTAATGCTGGTTTTGATAATTTCGGTAGTAGCAGTTTAGTGGCTTTTCAGACGGATCCCTTGATCAATCTGGTCATTGCTGGCTTGATTATCACAGGTGGTCTTGGCTTTATGGTCTGGTTTGACTTGGCAACCCAGTTTGACAAGAAGAAAAAACGCCGTCTGCGTTTCCACACCAAGTTGGTCCTTTTCTTGACTGCAGGGATTTTGTTGTTTGGGACAGTATCCACACTCTTTACGGAGTGGCACAATCCAGGAACCATTGGCAATCTCAGTATCCCAGAGAAAGTGCTGGTTAGCTTTTTCCAAACCGTCAGCATGAGAACAGCTGGTTTTGCTTCTATTGACTACACCCAAGCTCGGCCTGTGACTTTATTTATCTATATCTTACAGATGTTTCTGGGTGGGGCGCCTGGCGGGACGGCTGGGGGGCTCAAGATTACGACCTTCTTCGTCTTACTGGTCTTTGCCCGTAGTGAATTGCTGGGCTTACCTCATACGAATGTTGCGCAGAGAACCATTGAGGCTCGTACAGTCCAAAAATCCTTTAGTGTCTTCATTATCTTTTTGATGACCTTCTTGTTGGGATTGATGTTGCTTGGAATTACAGCAGAAGGAACACCGCGATTTATCTACCTCATGTTTGAGACTATTTCAGCTCTTGCGACAGTTGGGGTAACGGCAAATCTGACACCAGAACTTGGCAAGTTGGCTCTTAGCATTGTCATGGTGCTCATGTTTATCGGTCGTATCGGTCCCTTGACCTTGTTGGTTAGTCTAGCGGATTACCAGCCTGATAAGAAAGATTTGATTCAGTATATGAAAGCAGATATTAGTATTGGATAAGAAAGGAAGAACTATGTCAGATCGTACGATTGGAATTTTAGGTTTGGGGATTTTTGGGAGTAGTGTCCTGACAGCCCTAGCCAAGCAAGATATGAATATCATTGCCATCGATGACCATGCCGAGCACATCAATCAATTTGAGCCAGTTTTGGCGCGTGGAGTTGTTGGAGATATCACAGATGAGGAACTCCTCAGAACCGCAGGAATTGATACCTGTGATACGGTTGTCGTCGCAACAGGGGAAAATCTAGAGTCGAGTGTGCTTGCAGTTATGCATTGTAAGAGTTTAGGGGTACCAAGGGTTATTGTCAAGGTCAAAAGCCAGACAGCCAAGAAGGTACTGGAAAAAATCGGTGCCGACTCGGTGATCTCGCCTGAGTATGAAATGGGGCAGTCTCTAGCGCAGACCATTCTCTTTCATAACAATGTTGATGTCTTTCAGCTGGATAAAAATGTGTCTATTGTGGAGATGAAGATTCCTAGTGTTTGGGCAGGTCAAAGTCTGAGCCAGCTAGATTTACGTGGCAAATACAACCTCAATGTCCTAGGATTTCGTGAACAAGAAAATTCACCACTGGATGTCCAGTTTGGACCTAATGACCTCTTGAAGGCAGATGCCTATATCTTGGCGGTCATTAACAACCAGTATCTAGATGACTTAGCAGAATTAAATTCGTAAAAAAATTAATATAAGTATTTTATAAGAGGGATTTAAGAAAAATTTTAACTTTTTCTTAATCCTTTTTAATTTTAGGAGATTATACTAGAGTCATCAAATAAAGAAAAACTCTAAGGAGAATCCTATGAAATTCAATCCAAATCAAAGATATACTCGTTGGTCTATTCGCCGTCTTAGTGTCGGTGTTGCCTCAGTTGTTGTAGCCAGTGGCTTCTTTGTCCTAGTTGGTCAACCAAGTTCTGTACGTGCCGATGGGCTCAATCCAACCCCTGCTCAAGTAGTACCAGACGCAGATTCGGTGAGTGAAAAGGGCGACTTACCAGTAGAAGTTCTCAAAGAAGCAGTTGATACAGCTCTTCCTTCAGAGCAGGCAGAATCAACACCTAAAGCAAGCTTGGATACTGCAAGCTCTCCAGAAAAAGCGGATGTATCTGATAAAGACCAAGTAGTAGCACCAAAAGAAGAGGTGCAAGCAAAACCAGAATCTAAGAAAGAAACAGAAGATGCGGTTAAATCTGCGACAACAGTTTCTGGACAAGACCGTGAAGCAAGTGAAGCTCAGCCAGCAACTACTCCAGCCGAGGTCCAAAAAGGTGTAGCTGACAACACCAAAGACACAGTAGACGTTCCAGCTACATACTTGGACAAGGCTAACTTCCCAGGCCCATTCACAGCTGGTGTCAACCAAGTCATTCCATATGAATTCTTCGCTGGTGACGGTATGTTGACTCGTCTTATCTTGAAAGCCTCAGACAAGGCTCCATGGTCAGACAACGGCTCAGCTAAAAACCCCGCTCTCCCACCAGTAGAAAAATTAGGCAAAGGCCTTTACTTCTATGAAGTGGACTTGGCAGGTACTCAAGGTAAATCAGATAAAGAGCTTCTTGACCTCTTAAAACAAAACGGCACTCAAAGCTATAAAGCTACCATCAAAGTGTACGGTGCTAAAGATGGCAAGGCTGATTTGACTAACCTTGTAGCGACTAAAGATTTGGATGTTAACTTGAATGGTTTGACTACCCCAGCTGAAGTACAAAAAGGTGTAGCTGATAATACCAAAGATACAGTTGATGTTCCAGCTACATACTTGGACAAGGCTAACTTCCCAGGTCCATTCACAGCTGGTGTCAACCAAGTCATCCCATACGAACTCTTCGCTGGTGACGGTATGTTGACTCGCCTTATCTTGAAAGCTTCAGACAAGGCTCCATGGTCAGACAACGGCTCAGCTAAAAATCCAGCTCTTCCACCAGTAGAAAAATTAGGCAAAGGTCTTTACTTCTATGAAGTGGACTTGGCTGGCACTCAAGGCAAATCTGATAAAGACTTGTTAGACTTGTTGAAACAAAACGGCACTCAAAGCTATAAAGCTACTATCAAAGTGTACGGTGCGAAAGATGGCAAGGCAGACTTGAGCAACCTTGTAGCGACTAAGGACTTGACAGTGAACTTGAATGGACATCAGTCTCTTACTCCGATGCAATCAGGCTTCGTCCCATCTTCTAATGGTTCAGCTATGCCGGCTCCAATGATGAATAGTCATCAAGATGCGTCTAAGATGAACGCTCAAATGCCAAGTGCCAATCAAGATGAGATGAAATCTAAAATGCCAGCTGCTAGCCAGGATAAGATGGTGCATAGCAAAGAGCAGGACAAAACTATGAATGCTAGTCAGCCAATGGCAACACCAAGCATGAAACAAGATCAAGCTCCAGCAACATCAAGCAAAATGTCTGATGAAGGCAAGATGGCATCTAATAACAAGGTATCAAGTCCAATGATGGCTGATCAAAAGAAAGAGCAAAAAGACATGCTTCCATATACTGGTGAAGCCCAAACATCAATGGCTACTCTTGGATTCTTTGGACTCGCCTTGGCAGGACTATTAGGTGGCCTCGGTTTGAAAGCTAAAAAAGAGGAAAATGACTAGTCTAGCTACAGATTTTCTATCTAGGATTTGAAAAATCCAGATAGCGATTAGAATGTTCGTAAAGAGATTAAAATAGTGTTATACTATTGTGGTATAGCACTGTTTTTTTCAAAGGAGAGACAGATGGGAAAGACAATTTTACTCGTTGACGACGAGGTAGAAATCACAGATATTCATCAACGTTATCTGGTTCAGGCAGGGTATCAGGTTTTGGTGGCTCATGATGGAGTAGAGGCCTTGGAAATCTTCAAGCGAAAAGCGATTGATTTGATTATTACAGATATCATGATGCCTCGGATGGATGGTTATGATTTGATTAGTGAGGTCCAGCATCAATCTCCAGATCAGCCTTTTCTCTTTATCACAGCTAAGACCAGTGAGCAGGACAAGATTTATGGCCTGAGCTTAGGGGCAGATGACTTTATTGCCAAGCCCTTTAGCCCACGTGAGCTGGTTTTGCGTGTCCACAATATCTTGCGTCGCCTTCATCGTGGAGGTGAGACAGAGGTTGTCAGTCTCGGCGATTTACGGATGAATCACGGCAGCCATGAGGTCCAAGTCGGAGATGTGGCGCTTGATTTGACAGTCAAATCCTTCGAACTTCTATGGCTTTTAGCCAGCAATCCAGAGCGCGTTTTCTCTAAGACAGATCTCTATGAAAAGGTCTGGCAAGAAGACTATGTGGATGATACCAATACCTTGAATGTTCATATTCATGCTCTTCGACAGGAGTTGGCTAAACATGCCAGTGTAGAAACGCCTACTATCAAAACTGTCTGGGGCTTGGGCTACAAAATTGAGAAAGCACGAGGTAGTCAATGAAATTAAAAAGTTATATTTTAGTGGGGTATATCATTTCAACACTCCTAACGATTATCGTGGTTTTTTGGGCCATCCAGCGCATGTTAATTGAAGAAAGAGAGATTTATTTCCTAGTGGGAATGACTCTAATGGCTAGTTTTGTCGGTGCTGGGATTAGTCTCTTTCTCCTATCGCCTGTCTTTACATCATTGGCCAAACTTAAGGAACATGCCAAGCGAGTAGCGGACAAGGATTTCCCTGCAAATTTAGAGGTTCAAGGGCCTGCAGAATTTCGGCAATTAGGGCAAGCCTTCAATGAAATGTCCCGTGATTTGCAGGCGACCTTTGATTCATTAGAAGAAAGCGAACAAGAAAAGGGCTTGATGATTGCTCAACTTTCGCATGATATCAAGACCCCCATCACTTCGATCCAAGCGACGGTAGAAGGGATTTTGGATGGGGTTATCAAGGAAGGAGAACAGGACCATTATCTAGCAACCATTGGACGCCAGACTGAAAGACTCAATAAACTGGTTGAGGAGTTGAATTTTTTGACCCTAAACACGGCTAGAAATCAGGTTGAAACGACCGGCAAGGACAGCATTTTTCTGGACCAGCTCTTGATTGAGTGCATGAGTGAATTTCAGTTTTTGATTGAGCAGGAGGAGCGAGATGTTCACTTGCAGGTAATCCCTGAGTCTGCCCGTATTGAGGGAGATTATGCCAAACTTTCTCGTATCTTGGTAAACCTGGTCAATAATGCTTTTAAATACTCAGCTCCAGGAACCAAGCTGGAAGTGGTGGCTAAGGTGGAGAAGAACCAGCTTTCAATCAGTGTGACCGATGAGGGACAGGGGATTGCCCCAGAGGATTTGGAGAATATTTTCAAACGCCTTTATCGTGTAGAGACTTCGCGTAATATGAAAACAGGTGGTCATGGCTTAGGACTTGCGATTGCGCGTGAATTGGCCCATCAATTGGGTGGGGAAATCACAGTTACTAGTCAGTACGGTCTAGGAAGCACCTTTACCCTTGTTCTCAATCTCTCTGGCAATGAAAATAAAGCTTAAAACCCCTTTACAAATCCAGCTATTCATGGTAAAATGGATTTTGTGTGAAATATCAGCAGGAAAGCATGAAGCTCGTCAACAGGTGTCTTATGACAAGTAACCTTGGCTGTTTAGGCGAAGGGCATCTGCACGAATCAGGGCTTTCTAAGTGACTATTTCCACCGAAATATTATTTATATCAGGAGGACATTTACATGTCACGTTATACAGGACCATCTTGGAAACAAGCTCGTCGCCTTGGCCTTTCACTTACAGGTACAGGTAAAGAATTGGCACGTCGTAACTACGTACCAGGACAACACGGACCAAACAACCGTTCTAAATTGTCAGAATACGGTTTGCAATTGGCTGAAAAACAAAAACTTCGTTTCACTTACGGTGTAGGTGAAAAACAATTCCGTAACTTGTTCGTACAAGCTACAAAAATCAAAGGCGGAATCCTAGGTTTCAACTTCATGCTTCTTTTGGAACGTCGTTTGGATAACGTTGTTTACCGTCTTGGTCTTGCGACTACTCGTCGTCAAGCTCGTCAATTCGTAAACCACGGTCACATCCTTGTTGACGGAAAACGCGTTGATATCCCATCATACCGCGTAACTCCAGGTCAAGTGATCTCAGTTCGTGAAAAATCATTGAAAGTTCCAGCTATCCTTGAAGCAGTAGAAGCTACTCTTGGACGTCCAGCATTCGTATCATTCGACGCTGAAAAATTGGAAGGTTCATTGACTCGCTTGCCAGAACGCGACGAAATCAACCCAGAAATCAACGAAGCACTTGTCGTTGAATTCTACAACAAAATGCTTTAATTTTAAGAAATATCTTACAGAAAGCCCATAACAGTGGGCTTTTTGCTTTGTCTTAAAATGTTGATTTCTGGGTTTGTCATCATTTTTGTCATCACTTATAACGAACTCACAGCTTTCTCATAAAATGAGACGGCTGTTTTTGCTTTTTCTTTGGAGAGATGACTGTAAGTGTCCATAGTCATAGCTAGTGTAGAATGACCTAGACGGTGTTGCAATTCTTTATATGGTATTCCAGAGTTTAACAAGAGACTAGCGTGTGTGTGTCTAAAACCGTGGAATCCGATATTAGGAACGCCAGCATGTTTGAAACGTGTGTTTAAACGAGTTGATAGTGTTTTATTGTTTGGGTATTGAGGAAATAAGAGAAGTTTAAAAGTCTATCATTTTAAATTTGATGTTTACAAAATGATAGGCAGATAAGCAAAGCAATAACTTACCTTAATTGCTTGCATAATGACAAGGAGATAGGAGAGATAAAAATGTCTTTTAATTCCTTACCAAATAGTATGGAGAATGGACTTGAACCAAGAGCGAACACCGAGAAAATGTAAAAAAGCACTTAGAATAATCTAAGCGCTCGAGAGTAGTGGACGGTGTGCCTGTCCCGTCATCTCATACTATGAAGTTGCGTAGCGACACTATCATTTCTACCTCACTTCTCTTTAAACTAATTATATCATAAAGGAGTAGGAGCTTGACCACTGACGAAGTAGAAAAGAAGCTAAAAAGCTATAGTAATAGTGTCTTGTTGATTGAATATTAGGCTAGGAAAGTTTATAATGAAGTTAAAGTAAAGGAGGTTTCGTTTTAGATTTGATGATACCACAAAGTAAAGAGTTATTGATTTTTTATAATCAAATTGATGAGTGGGTTGACCAAGTTTATCCAGACCAGGATAAACCTACTGTATCATTTAAGAAAGACACTCCACAATCTATTTTAGATTTATTTGATAGTATTAAATCTAAAATAGGTTTTGATTACCAAGAACATAATTATTAAAATAATAATTATGGATAAGTTAAACATGAAAAATAAGATAATTGATGTTTATAAAATAGCGCATCGTCTTGTTTCTATTACTGTTGAGAATCCTGATTTTTCAGATTTGGAAATCAATCAGTTTGTTAGAATTGGAGAAAAAGAGTATAGGGTACGTAGTGTCCCTATGATTCATTCAACTCCACCTAAATCGATCTTAGAAATAGATACATTTGCGATTGATTACACTGAGGATGACTTGATGAATAAAGTGGCGGTATTTACGCATAGGGAAGTATCTAAAGATGATTAAAATTTCAATCAGTTTGTTGCTAGATGCGATTGAAGAGAACATCAACGACGAAGAGCTTCAATCTATCGATTTCGAGAGCTATATTAGAAAAATTACAAAAGAATTTCAGGGAGAAAATGGTGAATTCTTAGTAAAAGAAGAAGCGTTTGAAACACTCCCTTTGGACAGAGATAAAAAGGATAAAATCATTGAGCAAATAAAACAGAATAGTCAAAATGTTTTCGAAGACGATTTCGATACCTTGTTGCAATTATATTTTTGAGTATCAAAAATAATTCAAGCGCCTTATTTTACAATAAATAGAAAATGATAAAGATTGATAAACAAATTATTACGATGTACAAAATAGAAGATGGAACCTCTAAGAGGCAGTATTCTATTATGAGTGGAGGTTGTAAAGGTATTGCAACTATCGATAAAATTACTTTGGAATATAGCTATGTTGGAGATGATTTAGGGCAATTTACTTCATTTGTCAAAGATACTTTGACTAAAAGTATTAAGTTAGGAAAAGAGTTGCCGGATAAATTTTCGTATGCCTTTGGATAAGTTGTGGAATATCTTATAGAGGAGAATCAATATATATTATGGCAATATTAGATGATTTACAAGCGTTATACGACAATGGTTGGGACGCTTCTTTTGATTATAAGGGTCAAGTATGTGGTATTTTTCCTAATTCTGTTTATGACATTGTAGTCGTGCTTGGAGATAATGAATTTAAAGTGTCATCTTTTGATGAGTTAATTTCTTTACAGATTAATGGGAAAACTTTGCTGGAAATCATGAGTGAGGTTGAAGTACAATATGGTTGAAGTACAATAGAGAAAAAGATAGACAATAAATTCAGATGCACGGATTGAAAGTTGAGAAAAAAGTGCTATAATGAAGATATGAA
>NZ_AJJL01000068.1 GCF_000257905.1 Streptococcus mitis SK579 | reverse complement strand
TCTTTGATTTTCATTGAGTATTAGTTAGACTGGGACTAAAGAATCCCTTCTCACGATAGAAGAAGAGGCTGAGATTCTTGATTCTCGGCCTCTTCGATTTCTTAAAATGTTCCGATACGGGTGATTGGCCAGAAGCGGAATTTAGCTTCCCCTGTGATATCTTTTGCTTTAAAGGTACCTACGTGGCGGCTGTCGCTCGAAACCAAGCGGTCGTCTCCGAGGAGAAGGTATTCTCCTTCTGGAACAGTAAAGCTAAAGTTGGTGTTGTAGTTGACATCAACTGTGAAGGCTTGGGCTTTTTCAGCAATACTTCTAAAGAAAGTTCCTTTATTTCCTTCAAAGCCCTTGCCTGAGTAGGTACTTTGGAGTTTGTCATCCTTGAAACGTTTGATGTAGTCAGCTAGGTAAGGTTCGTCCGTCTCTTTATCATTGATGTAAAGTTTATCGTTTTCGTAACGGATAGTATCGCCAGGCATTCCGATGACACGTTTGACAATGTCCTTATTGCCATCTTCCTCGTGGGCCACTACGATATCAAAACGGTCAATAGGGAGGTGTTTGACAACAAAGAGAATTTCGCCGTCCGCTAGGGTAGGATCCATGGAATGTCCTTCTACGCGGACATTACTCCAAAAAAAGATACGGCTCAAAGCTAGTAATGACAGAATCAGGAGGAACAATCCCCACTCTTTTAGGAAATTTTTAAATGAATTCATAATTTACCTTTCTAAGCGTTTTTTCGCTTTTTCAGTATTTTTAAAGTGTAGTTTGGCGCAGAAGTTAAGTCCCTGCATACCATAGGCTTGCAAAATCTGGCTAGCTACCTTATCAGAAGCCGTTCCAGCTCCACTTGGAAGTTGATAGCCCAGTTCTCGTCCCAGATTTTCAAGATTTTCCAGAAAGAGATCACGCGCAATGATAGAAGAAACTGCTACAGCCAAGTATTTGCCCTCAGCCTTTTCTTCTAAGCTGATAGGATTGCTGAAACGATTGGCCTCTTGTGCTAAGTACTTGTCATAATTTTTAGCACTGGTGAAGGCATCAATCACAATTTTCTCAGGCTGAACACCTTTTTGAAGGAGGAGATAGATAGCCTGATTATGGAGGGCAACCTTAACTGAAACAGCATTGTAGCGATCTCCGATGACCTCGTTGTACTTGCTTGGTGAGAGAAGGAGTGCCTGGTGCTGGATTTTTTCCTTGAGGATAGGAGCAATCTGACGGATTTTTTGGTCGGTCAGAGTCTTGGAATCCCCCACACCGAGTTTTCGTAAGAAGTCGTGCTGGTCAGTTGTGACAAAGGAAGCCACAACTGCAAGCCCACCAAAGTAGGAACCATTTCCCACCTCATCTGTCCCAATCAAAGGGAGATTTTGTCCGCTGGTTTTCTCTAGAACTTGATAGCCAAAGAAACTGGCGTATTTCTCAGCCTCTTCACCCTGAAGCAAGACCTTTCCAGAAGTATAGATAGAAACCGTTGCTTGAGGCAGTTTCAAAAAGTAGCGGATATAGGGATTCTTACTGGGAGCCAGACTGCTTTGATAGTGTTCAAGAAAAGCCTGAATCTCCTTTTCGCTTGGTGTGAGTGTTATGCTTGCCATAGTTTCTATTGTACCACAAAAGCAGTAAAATTTGTAAAAACTGACAAAATTAGCGAATTTTGGTATAATATCGTGAGGTGAATTTTATGGCAAATCTAAATCGATTCAAATTTACATTCGGGAAAAAATCATTAACCTTGACAAGCGAGCATGATAACCTTTTTATGGAGGAAATCGCCAAGGTTGCGACAGAAAAATACCAAGCAATTAAAGAACAAATGCCTAGTGCAGATGATGAAACCATCGCTCTTTTGTTGGCAGTCAACTGTTTGTCAACTCAACTCAGCCGTGAGATTGAATTTGACGATAAAGAACAAGAATTAGAAGAACTCCGTCACAAACTTGTGAATTGCAAGCAAGAACAGAGCAAGATTGAGGATCCCTTATGATTTCACTCCTTCTTCTATTGGTCTTGGCTTGGGGATTTTATATCGGCTATCGGAGAGGCCTGCTCTTACAGGTTTATTACCTGATTTCAGCTCTGGCATCGACTTTTATGGCTGGCCAGTTTTACAAGGGGCTTGGAGAACAATTCCATTTATTGCTCCCTTATGCAAATCCGCAGGAAGGTCAGGGAACTTTCTTTTTCCCATCGGATAAACTCTTTCAGTTGGATAAGGTCTTTTACGCAGGGATCGGCTACTTACTTGTATTTGGGATTGTTTATAGCATCGGTCGTTTGCTTGGTCTCCTCTTACACTTACTTCCTAGTAAAAAACTGGGGGGCAAGTTGTTCCGAGTTTCAGCAGGTATCTTGTCCATGTTGGTGACCTTATTTGTCTTGCAGATGGCTTTGACCATCTTGGCGACCATCCCCATGGTAGCTATACAAAATCCTCTTGAAAAGAGTATCGTCGCAAAACACATCATCCAGAGCATACCAGTAACAACCAGTTGGCTCAAACAAATCTGGGTGACAAATTTAATCGGATAAAAAGGGCAGGAATTTTCCTAGCCCTTTGTTTACAGATTGACTAGAATCTATCAGAATGTAAAAAGCTAATACTCTTCGAAAATCTCTTCAAACCACGTAAGCTTCGCCTTGCCGTACTCAAGTATAGCCTGTGGCTAGCTTCCTAGTTTGCTCTCTGATTTTCATTGAGTATCATACACCTAGACATTCAAAGACAAGGAAATAAAGATGAACAAGAAAATATTAGAAACATTAGAGTTCAATAAGGTCAAGGCCTTGTTTGAACCTCATTTGTTGACAGAGCAGGGCTTGGAGCAATTGAGACAGCTGACTCCTACTGCCAAAGCGGATAAAATCAAACAGGCTTTTGCTGAGATGAAGGAAATGCAGGCTCTCTTTGTCGAGCAACCTCATTTTACCATTCTCGCAACCAAGGAAATTGCAGGAGTCTGCAAGCGGTTGGAGATGGGGGCAGACCTCAATATCGAGGAGTTCCTCCTCTTGAAGCGCGTACTTCTTTCCAGTCGAGAACTGCAAAGTTTTTATGCTAATCTGGAAAATGTCAGCTTGGAAGAATTAGCCCTTTGGTTTGAGAAATTACATGATTTTCCGCAATTGCAAGGAAATCTCCAAGCCTTTAATGATGCAGGTTTCATTGAAAACTTTGCCAGTGAAGAATTGGCGCGAATCCGTCGAAAAATCCATGATAGCGAGAGTCAGATACGCGATGTTTTACAGGACCTACTCAAGCAAAAAGCGCAGATGTTGACAGAAGGGATTGTTGCCAGCAGAAATGGCCGTCAGGTTTTACCAGTCAAAAACACCTACCGCAATAAGATCGCAGGTGTTGTTCATGATATTTCTGCTAGTGGAAATACCGTCTATATCGAACCCCGTGAGGTGGTCAAACTGAGCGAAGATATTGCTAGTCTGCGAGCAGATGAGCGCTATGAAATGCTTCGCATTCTCCAAGAAATTTCTGAGCGTGTCCGCCCTCATGCGACTGAGATTGCCAATGACGCTTGGATTATCGGTCATCTGGACTTGATTCGTGCCAAGGTTCGCTTTATCCAAGAAAGGCAAGCAGTCGTACCTAAGCTGTCAGAAAATCAAGAAATTCAACTGCTCCATGTCTGCCATCCTTTGGTCAAAAATGCCGTCGCAAATGATGTCCATTTTGGCCAAGATTTAACAGCTATTGTCATTACAGGCCCCAATACAGGTGGGAAGACCATCATGCTTAAAACTCTGGGCTTGACGCAGGTTATGGCTCAGTCTGGTTTGCCGATTTTAGCAGATAAGGGAAGTCGTGTTGGTATTTTTGAAGAAATTTTTGCTGATATTGGCGATGAGCAATCTATTGAGCAGAGCTTGTCTACCTTCTCTAGTCACATGACCAATATTGTGGATATTCTTGGCAAGGTCAATCAACATTCACTCTTGCTCTTGGATGAGTTGGGGGCTGGTACAGATCCCCAAGAGGGAGCCGCCCTTGCCATGGCTATTCTGGAGGACCTTCGCCTGCGTCAAGTCAAGACCATGGCGACCACCCACTATCCGGAACTCAAGGCCTACGGTATTGAGACAGCCTTTGTGCAAAATGCCAGCATGGAGTTTGATACTGCAACTCTTCGCCCGACTTATCGCTTTATGCAGGGAGTTCCTGGCCGAAGCAATGCCTTCGAAATTGCCAAACGTCTGGGCCTATCTGAAGTTATCGTAGGGGATGCCAGTCAGCAGGTCGATCAGGACAATGATGTCAATCGGATTATTGAGCAGTTGGAAGAGCAGACGCTGGAAAGCCGTAAACGTTTGGATAATATTCGTGAGGTGGAGCAAGAAAATCTCAAGATGAATCGTGTTCTCAAAAAACTTTACAACGAACTCAATCGTGAAAAGGAAACCGAGCTCAACAAGGCGCGTGAACAGGCTGCTGAGATTGTAGACATGGCTCTCAGTGAAAGTGACCAGATTCTCAAGAATCTCCACAGCAAATCCCAACTTAAACCCCACGAAATCATTGAAGCCAAGGCCAAGTTGAAAAAATTGGCTCCTGAAAAAGTAGATTTGTCTAAAAACAAGGTCCTTCAAAAGGCCAAGAAAAAACGAGCTCCAAAGGTGGGAGATGATATCGTGGTTCTCAGTTATGGCCAGCGTGGTACCTTGACCAGTCAACTCAAGGATGGTCGCTGGGAAGCCCAAGTCGGTTTAATCAAGATGACCTTGGAAGAGAAAGAATTTGACCTTGTTCAAGCCGAAAAGCAAGTCAAGAAGAAACAAGTCAATGTTGTGAAACGAACTTCTGGTCGTGGCCCACAAGCCAGACTAGACCTTCGAGGCAAGCGTTATGAAGAAGCCATGAATGAGCTAGATGCCTTTATAGACCAAGCTTTGCTTAATAATATGGCTCAAGTTGATATCATCCATGGTATCGGAACAGGTGTTATCCGTGAAGGTGTCACCAAATACCTACAAAGAAACAAACATGTCAAGAGTTTCGGCTATGCCCCACAAAATGCTGGAGGCAGTGGTGCGACTATTGTGACTTTTAAAGGATAAGAAATATTTCGGAATTCATAAAGTAAAAACTGTTGAACTAATTTTTACTAATAAACACATTGACAAAAGCCAACATTTTTTGTAAAATAAGAATCAATTAAATACCAACACCGAATGAAGTTTAATAGAAGTGGCGAATCGTTTGATTTTCCATGACTGTAAATGGACGGAACTCTGGAGAGACCGTAAAGGCACCGAAGGGGCAAGGCAGGCAACTGCTCAAACTCTCAGGTAAAAGGACAGAGCTAGGATAGACCGCTTTTTGGCATTTATCTAAGCATTCCAGAGTACATGTATCTTGCATGTGCTCTTTCTTTTGGGGTTGAAAAGATAGGAGAAGGAAATGTTAGAATTGCTTAAATCAATCGATGCTTTTGCTTGGGGCCCACCCCTCTTGATTCTCTTGGTCGGAACAGGGATTTACCTAACTGCCCGTTTAGGACTTTTGCAGGTTTTGCGTCTCTCTAAGGCCTTCCAGCTTATTTTTACTAAGGACAAGGGGCATGGCGATGTATCCAGCTTTGCGGCCTTATGTACAGCCTTGGCAGCGACAGTTGGTACGGGAAATATTATCGGAGTCGCGACGGCTATCAAGGTCGGTGGCCCAGGAGCTCTCTTTTGGATGTGGATGGCTGCTTTCTTTGGGATGGCTACCAAGTATGCGGAAGGACTCTTGGCTATCAAATACCGTACCAAGGATGACCATGGTGCAGTGGCGGGAGGTCCCATGCACTATATCCTTCTAGGTATGGGAGAAAAGTGGCGACCACTTGCCATCTTCTTTGCCCTAGCAGGTGTTCTAGTAGCTTTGTTGGGGATTGGGACTTTCACCCAAGTCAACTCAATTACAGAATCTATCCAAAATACAACGACCCTTTCGCCAGCTATCACGGTTCTTGTGTTGTCTGTATTTGTAGCGATTGCTGTCTTTGGTGGACTCAAGTCCATTTCAAAGGTTTCAACTACTGTTGTTCCTTTTATGGCTATTATTTATATTTTGGGAACTCTTACAGTCATTTTCTTTAATATCGAGAAAATCCCTGCTACAATCGCTTTAATCTTGACATCCGCTTTTAGTCCTGTTGCTGCGGTAGGTGGATTTGCTGGCACTAGCATTCGGATGGCTATTCAAAATGGTGTGGCGCGTGGTGTGTTCTCAAACGAATCTGGTCTGGGTTCTGCTCCCATTGCAGCTGCGGCTGCTAAGACAAATGAACCAGTAGAGCAAGGTTTGATTTCCATGACAGGAACCTTTATTGATACCCTCATCATTTGTACTCTGACTGGTTTGACCATCTTGGTAACTGGTGTTTGGAGTGGCGACTTAAATGGGGTTGCCTTGACTCAGTCAGCCTTCTCAACAGTCTTTTCACACTTTGGACCTGCCCTCTTGACCATCTTCCTTGTGCTCTTTGCATTTACGACAATTCTAGGTTGGAACTACTACGGGGAACGTTGTTTTGAGTTCCTATTTGGGGTTCGCTTTATCTGGCTTTACCGTGTGGTCTTTGTGCTCATGGTCTTGTTGGGAGGATTTATCGAGTTGGATATGGTTTGGATTATCGCAGATATCGTTAACGCCTTGATGGCTCTACCAAACTTGATTGCCCTCTTAGTCTTATCGCCAGTCGTCATTGCTGAGACTAAAAATTATTTTGATAAATAATGAAATCACACAGCTCGTGTGATTTTTTTTGCTTTCATAAAAAATTTCTATCGGTGCAATTTAAAATATATATTATACACGGTATAGAATCTGTGATAGACTAGATTTCAACAAAATGAAAAGAGGTTTTATGATGACAACATTTACCATCCATACAGTAGAATCAGCACCAGCAGAAGTGAAAGAGGTTCTAGAAACAGTAGAAAAAGATAACAATGGCTATATTCCCAATCTAATCGGTCTCTTGGCTAATGCACCGACTGCTTTAGAGGCTTACCGTACTGTCGGAGCTATCAACCGTCGAAACAGCCTAACACCCGTTGAGCGCGAAGTGGTGCAAATCACGGCAGCTGTAACTAATGGTTGTGCCTTCTGCGTCGCAGGTCACACAGCTTTTTCCATCAAACAAATCCAGATGAATGATGACCTTCTTCAAGCCCTTCGCAATCGTACTCCAATTGAAACGGATCCTAAATTGGACACCCTAGCTAAATTTACCTTGGCAGTTATCAATACCAAGGGTCGTGTAGGAGATGAAGCCTTAGCTGAGTTTTTAGAAGCTGGCTACACTCAACAAAATGCCTTGGATGTGATTCTTGGAGTCAGCCTAGCAAGCCTCTGTAACTATGCCAATAATCTAGCCAATACACCAATTAATCCAGAATTGCAACCTTATGCTTAATTAATATCTGAGTAAAAAATGAAGTCTGAAATGAATGGACTTCATTTTTTAAGTCCTCATTTAAGCGCTTTTATGCTATACTGAAATTAACATGATTATTGGAGGTTAGGATGAAAAAACTCCCCTTGGTATTTTCTGGTTGTTTGCTAGGTTTGGCAGGAGCTGGGAATCTCATTTTAGATACGTTGCCGGTTCTGTCCCATCTGTTGAGTCTGACAGGTTTGGTTTTGTGGACTTACTTTCTGATTTTGCATCTCTTTAATTGGAAGGAAACCAAGCAAGAATTGACCAAGCCCCCTCTTTTGTCAGGAATGGCGACCTTTCCCATGGCTGGGATGATTTTATCGACTTATGTCTTTCGCGTCTTCCCTCATCTTCCTTTGGTAGCGCAAGGACTCTGGTGGTTTTCATTTCTCTTGGATGTGGCCTTGATTGCTGGTTTTACCATTAAGTTTGCCTGTCCAGGTAAGAGAGTCAGTGCGACTCCAAGCTGGACTGTTCTCTATGTAGGGATAGCAGTAGCTGCCTTGACCTATCCTCTGGTAGGTATCATCGACATTGCCTATGCGACCTTGAGTTTTGGTTTTCTCCTGACCTTCTATCTCTATCCTCTTATTTATAGCGATTTAAAGAAAACTCCGCTCCCACTAGCCTTGCTTGGACAAGAAGGGATCTACTGTGCTCCTTTTTCTCTACTCTTGGCTTCCCTAGTTCGAGTTGGAGGAGCCAGCCTACCGACTTGGCTCTTGATTGCCATGATTTTGGTTTCTCAATCCTTCTTTTTCTTTGTTTTAACTCGTCTGCCCAATATTTTAAAACAAGGTTTTCAACCAGCCTTCTCAGCCCTCACCTTCCCGACCATTATCACAGCTACTTCGCTTAAGATGGCTCAGGGAATCTTGAAACTTCCATTTTTGGATTATTTGGTAGTGGCTGAAACCGCTATTTGCTTAATTATTTTACTCTTTGTATTAGGCGCTTATCTGATTTGGTTACGAAAAAAGGTCTAGCTAGAAATAGCTAAACCTTATTTTTTATGGTTTGATAACTTCAGCTCCACCCATGTATGGACGAAGAACTTCTGGGATGGTCACAGAACCATCTTCATTTTGGTAGTTTTCAAGAATAGCAGCCACTGTACGTCCAACTGCAAGTCCAGAACCGTTCAAGGTATGAAGGAGTTTCACCTTGCCATCAGCTTCATCACGGTAACGGATTTGGGCACGACGGGCTTGGAAATCTTCTGTGTTTGAACAGCTTGAGATTTCACGGTAATTGTTTTGTGCTGGAATCCAAACTTCCAAGTCGTAAGTCTTAGCGGCTGAGAAGCCCATATCTCCAGTAGAGAGCGCAACGACACGGTATGGAAGGTTAAGTTTTTGAAGAATGTTTTCAGCGTTGGCTGTCATTTTTTCCAATTCTTCGTAAGATTCTTCTGGCTTGGCAAATTTGACCATTTCAACCTTGTGGAATTGGTGTAAACGAATCAAGCCACGAGTATCACGACCAGCTGAACCAGCCTCAGAACGGAATGATGGACTCATAGCAGTGAAGTAGATTGGCAGGTCTTTACCGTCAAGGATTTCATCACGGTAGTAGTTTGTCAGAGGAACTTCAGCTGTAGGAATAAGGACATAATTGCTGTCGCTGAGTTCAAAAGTATCTTCCTTGAATTTTGGATATTGACCAGTACCAAACATAGAGTCGTGGTTAACCATGTATGGTGTGATGACTTCAGTATAGCCTTCTTTTCCGTGTTCATCCAACATAAAGTTGTAGATAGCACGTTCCAAACGAGCACCGAGGCCTTTATAGAATAGGAAGCGAGCCCCTGTTACCTTACCACCGCGTTCCCAGTCAAGAATACCAAGGTCTTCACCAAGATCCCAGTGAGCTTTTGGCTCGAAATCGAACTCGCGTGGAGTACCCCAACGACGAACTTCCACATTGTCATCTTCGTCAGCCCCAACAGGAACGCTGTCAGCAGGGATGTTTGGAAGAGTAGTGGTAAATTCTGTCAATTTAGCATCGATGTCTGCCAATTCAGCATCCAAGGCTTTGACCTCAGCAGATAGAGTTTGCATGGCAGCAATCTTGTCATCTGCATTTTCCTTGTTGCGCTTTGCTTGGGCAATCTCAGCAGAAACTGTGTTACGTTCTGCTTTTAAAGTTTCAACCTTGACCAAGATGTCACGACGTTTAGCATCGATTTCTTTCATCTCATTCAAGATAGCAGCATCTACACCACGTGTAGCCAATTTTTCTGCGACAGCATCAAAGTCTGTACGAATGCGTTTGATATCTAACATAAGAACTCCTTTATGAAAAAAGCACACCTGACAAAGCGTTGGAGTGGCAGGGCCACGGTTCCATCCAACTTCACAGGTGTGCACTTGATTGTGTATGTAATTGTTACTAACGGTAGAATTTCACCTATCCCTCCTATCTGCTCGCAGCACCCGCAGACTTTCTGAAAGAAGAAGATAACCTACTTATCCGTTGCTATGATTATACTAAAGTTTCTACTTTTTTGCAAATAGATTTTTAAATTTTTGACTAATTGTCTGAATCAGGGTCGGAAGTTTGACGACTTTGTCATTCCCCAGTTTTTCGCGTGCAATTTTGAGAATGGCACCTGAGTCTTTTGAAGCAAAGAGGAATTTTCCTCTGTCTGTAAAGACTTCGAAGTGGCGACTGATTTTGCGACCAGAGACATTAGCTCCAATTTGGTTGATATGGCTCCAAGGAATCTGGATAAATTGTTCGACATTGACATCTGGGTAAAATTCCAAAGCCTGATCTCCGACAAGGAATTTCCCAACTTTCCCAGCTATAGATAGGTAGGAGGTGCCTGTCGTATTGAGGAGCACTGTTTTGTTAAGAGATTGGGCCATGTTTAGTCTTCCTTACTTTCACCGAAAAAGGCATTGTAAAGGGCTTTAATAGCTGCTTTTTCTTGGTCCTTATTGACAACAAACATGATAGATACTTCACTAGAACCTTGAGACATCATCTGGATATTGATCTTGTTTTCAGATAGAGCGCGTGTTGCAGTAGCAGTGACACCGATATGACTCTTCATCTTTTCACCAACAATCATAATGATAGAAAGGTCGTGTTCGATTTCTGCATGGTCTACTTCAGCTTTTTGAACCAATTGACGTAGGATTTCTTCTTCCTTGATAGGAGTTAGTTCGCGAGAACGAAGAATAATTGAAAGATCGTCGATGCCTGTTGGCATATGTTCCCAACCGATGTTGAGGTCTTCAAGGATTTGTAGAACCTTGCGACCAAATCCAATCTCGCGGTTCATGAGGTATTTAGACATGTTGATGCTGACAAAGTCAGAATCACCGGCAATTCCCACTACTGGAAATTCATCACTACTGTGTTTTAGAACGATACGAGTACCTGGATGGTCAGGGTTGTTGGTATTCTTGATAACTAGAGGAATTTTTCCTCGGTAGGCAGGAAGAAGGGCTTCGTCATGAAGGACTGAAAAGCCTGCATAAGCCAACTCGCGCATTTCACGGTAGGTTAGCTCAGGAATAGAGTGTGGTTGGTGGATAATTCCTGGGTGAGCTGCAAAGATACCATCAACGTCTGTAAAGTTTTCATAGAGGTCGGCTTTTACACCGGCAGCAATGATAGAACCTGTAATATCAGAGCCTCCACGTGAGAAGGTACAGATTTGATTTTCCTTGGTAACTCCAAAGAAACCAGGAATGACAAGTACTTCATTTGCATTTGTCAATTCTTCAATCTTGTCATAACTTGATGGCACGATGCGAGCGTTACCAGGTTCACTTGTGACCACAATGCCAGCTTCTCTAGGGTGCACATAGCGTGCATCGATCCCGTTTTGATTAAAGTAGGCAGCAATCAATTTGGCATTGTTGTTTTCACCGGCTGCTAGGAAAGTATCGTAGAGAAATTCGTTTTCTTCTATAGGAAGAGTGGCCAAGGCACGAATGCTTTTTGAAATTTTCTCTAGAACAGCTGGTTTCAGTCCCAATTCACTAACCATAGCAGCATAGCGGTCGATAATCCAGTTTTGACTCTTGCTAATATCGTTACCAGCAACATAGTCGCGGTAGTATTTAATCAAGGCATCCGTAACCTTAGTATCTTCAGCATTGCGTTTACCAGGCGCAGAAACAACTACAAAACGGCGTTCAGGATCGCTTTTTACGATGTTTAAAACTTTTTCTAATTGACTAGCAGAGGCAAGAGAGCTACCTCCAAATTTAACAACTTTCATAAGAACTCCTAAAGTAAGTATTTTATACGATTATAGCAGAAAGAAAACCTTTTTTCAATGAAGAAAATGAGATGCTTTCTATGATAAAGCGAGTCTTCTTAATCGGCTGAGACACTTTCAGCCGATTTTTTCTTGCTTTCAAGTTGTAAAAAAGATACACTTTGATCGTAAAATAATTTAACTTGCTTATGAAAATAAAAAAAGGAGTCCTGATGGAACACATTATTTATCAGATTGAAGAGGATTTGGCAATCCTTACGTTGAACCGTCCTGAGGTTGCAAATGGCTTTCATATTCCTATGTGTGAGGAGATTTTAGAAGCGCTGACTCTGGCAGAAGAGGATCCAGCTGTGCATTTTATCTTAATTAATACCAATGGAAAGGTCTTCTCCGTTGGGGGAGATTTGGTAGAGATGAAGCGGGCAGTAGATGAGGATGATATTCCATCATTGACGAAAATTGCAGAACTAGTCAATGCTATTTCTTATAAAATCAAGCAAATAGCCAAACCTGTCTTGATTGAGGTTGATGGAGCTGTTGCAGGTGCCGCAGCCAATATGGCTGTTGCTGCAGATTTCTGTTTGGCAACGGATAAGGCTAAATTTATCCAAGCCTTTGTTGGAATTGGCTTGGCTCCAGATGCAGGAGGGATTCACCTCTTGAGTCGTAGTATTGGTGTGACGCGTGCTGCTCAATTAGCTATGACAGGTGAGGCTTTGACAGTAGAAAAAGCTCTAGAGTGGGGGCTAGTTTACCGCCTTTCTGAAGCTGACAAACTAGAAAAGACGAGAGAACAACTTCTTAAAAAATTGAGACGTGGGTCAGCTAATTCCTATGCAGCCATCAAGAAGTTGGTTTGGGAGAGCCAATTTAAAGATTGGCAAGATTATGCTGCTTTAGAATTGAAGCTACAGGAATCCTTGGCCCAAACAGAGGATTTCAAAGAAGGAGTTCGGGCTCATTCGGAGAGAAGAAGACCGAAATTTACTGGAAAATAAGAAAATACTTGCACTGTTCTTTGAAGTTTGATATAATTTTTTTGTCAAATGTTTTGATTGTGAAAGTTTTTTGAAAAGGAGGGAAAAGAGATTGGACTACCAACGAATTAATGAATATTTAACATCTATATTTAACAATGTCCTCGTCATTGAGGAAGTTAGCTTGAGAGGTAGTCGTTTCAAGGATATCTCCATCAAAGAAATGCATACGATTGATGTGATTGGAAAAGTTCCAGATGTGACACCAAGTCAAGTGTCAAAAGAGTTGATGGTGACTCTTGGGACAGTTACGACTAGTTTGAATAATCTCGAACGCAAGGGTTACATTGAACGAATTCGTTCAGAACATGATCGTCGTGTGGTGCATCTGCATTTGACAAAGAAGGGTCGCTTGGTTCATAGACTACATAAACGCTTCCACAAGGCCATGGTTGAAAAAATCATTGATGGTATGAGTAAGGAAGAAATTGATGTTATGAGCAAAGGTTTGACCAATCTTTATCAATTTTTGGAGGATTTGAGATAATGGCTTTTGCAAAAATAAGCCAGGTTGCTCATTATGTGCCTGAGCAAGTGGTTACAAATCATGATTTGGCTCAGATTATGGATACCAATGATGAGTGGATTTCAAGTCGGACGGGAATACGACAAAGGCATATTTCAAGAACAGAATCTACTAGTGATTTGGCTACAGAGGTTGCTAAGAAACTAATGGCTAAAGCTGGAATCACAGGGGAGGAGTTGGATTTTATCATCCTAGCTACCATTACTCCAGATTCGATGATGCCCTCTACGGCTGCTCGTGTCCAAGCCAATATTAGTGCTAATAAGGCCTTTGCTTTTGACCTAACAGCGGCTTGCAGTGGATTTGTATTTGCTCTTTCAACTGCTGAAAAGTTTATCGCTTCTGGTCGCTTTCAAAAAGGCTTGGTGATTGGTAGTGAGACTCTTTCTAAAGCAGTCGATTGGTCGGACCGATCAACAGCTGTTTTGTTTGGAGATGGTGCTGGTGGTGTCTTGCTAGAAGCTAGCGAGCAAGAGCATTTCTTGGCAGAGAGTCTCAATAGCGATGGTTCACGAAGCGAGTGTCTGACCTATGGACATTCAGGCTTGCATTCTCCATTTTCAGATCAAGAAAATGCAGATTCATTTTTGAAGATGGATGGGCGCGCGGTCTTTGATTTTGCTATTCGGGATGTAGCCAAGTCTATCAAGCAGACCATTGAGGAATCTCCTGTAGAGGCGACAGACTTGGATTATCTGCTACTTCATCAGGCTAATGACCGTATTTTAGATAAGATGGCTAGAAAAATCGGTGTCGACCGAGCCAAACTTCCAGCCAATATGATGGAATATGGCAATACCAGTGCAGCAAGTATCCCGATTTTACTTTCAGAGTGTGTAGAACAAGGTCTTATCCATTTAGATGGTAGCCAGACTGTTCTGCTATCAGGCTTCGGTGGAGGCTTGACCTGGGGCACGCTCATTCTTACAATTTAGGTAATCATGTGGTGAACACATTGTTATAAAAAACTATTTATTTTAAAGGAGTCCTATCATGGCAGTATTTGAAAAAGTACAAGAAATTATAGTTGAAGAACTTGGAAAAGACGCATCAGAAGTAACACTTGAATCAACTTTTGATGATTTGGACGCAGATTCATTGGACTTGTTCCAAGTAATCTCAGAAATCGAAGATGCTTTTGATATCCAAATCGAAGCAGAAGATGACTTGAAAACAGTTGGTGACTTGGTTGCCTACGTTGAAGAGCAAACAAAATAAGCAGAATATGAGATAGAAGGAGTAGGGGAACCCGCTCCCTCTTGTTTAGGCAATAGTTTGATTATCAAATTATGACAGTATCGAACTATTACGTAAGCAAGAAACGATGGAGGCACTATGAAAACGCGTATTACAGAATTATTGAACATTGATTATCCTATTTTCCAAGGAGGAATGGCCTGGGTCGCTGATGGTGATTTGGCAGGGGCTGTTTCCAAGGCTGGAGGACTAGGCATTATCGGTGGGGGAAATGCCCCTAAAGAAGTTGTCAAGGCTAATATTGATAAGATCAAATCATTGACGGATAAACCTTTTGGCGTCAACATCATGCTCTTGTCTCCATTCGTGGAAGATATTGTAGATCTCGTTATCGAGGAAGGTGTTAAGGTTGTTATAACAGGCGCAGGAAATCCTGGTAAATACATGGAACGCTTCCACGAAGCAGGGATTACAGTTATTCCTGTTGTACCAAGTGTTGCTTTAGCTAAACGCATGGAAAAAATCGGTGCGGATGCTGTTATTGCAGAAGGAATGGAAGCTGGGGGGCATATCGGTAAATTAACAACCATGACCTTGGTGCGCCAGGTAGCTGCCGCTGTATCTATTCCTGTTATTGCTGCAGGAGGGATTGCAGATGGTGAAGGTGCTGCAGCTGGCTTTATGCTAGGTGCAGAGGCTGTTCAGGTTGGAACGCGTTTTGTCGTTGCAAAAGAGTCTAATGCCCATCCAAATTATAAGGCGAAAATTTTAAAAGCTAGAGATATTGATACTACGATTTCAGCTCAACACTTTGGACATGCTGTTCGTGCGATTAAAAATCAGTTGACTCGTGATTTTGAAAAAGCTGAGAAAGATGCCTTTAAACAGGAAAATCCTGATTTAGAAATCTTTGAACAAATGGGAGCAGGTGCTCTAGCTAAAGCAGTTGTTCACGGAGATGTGGATGGTGGATCAGTCATGGCGGGTCAAATTGCAGGGCTTGTTTCTAAAGAAGAAACCGTTGAAGAAATCTTAAAAGATTTGTACTATGGAGCAGCTAAGAAAATTCAAGAAGAAGCCTCTCGTTGGGCAGGAGTTGTAAGAAATGACTAAAACAGCCTTTTTATTTGCTGGCCAAGGTGCCCAGTATTTAGGGATGGGACGGGACCTTTATGATCAGTATCCGATTGTCAAAGAAACGATTGATCAAGCGAGTCAGGTTCTGGGTTATGATTTGCGTCATCTCATCGATACGGAAGAAGTAAAACTCAATCAGACTCGCTATACCCAACCAGCCATTCTAGCGACTTCGGTTGCTATCTACCGTTTATTGCAAGAAAAGGGCTATCAGCCTGATATGGTTGCTGGTTTGTCCCTCGGAGAATATTCTGCCTTGGTGGCCAGTGGAGCCTTGGATTTTGAAGATGCGGTAGCCTTGGTTGCTAAGCGTGGAGCCTATATGGAAGAAGCAGCTCCTGCTGGCTCTGGCAAGATGGTCGCAGTTCTCAATACTCCAGTAGAGGTCATTGAAGAAGCCTGTCAGCAAGCTTCTGAACTTGGAGTGGTTACCCCAGCCAACTATAACACACCTGCACAGATCGTGATTGGTGGAGAAGTGGTTGCGGTTGACAGAGCTGTTGAACTCTTGCAGGAAGCTGGTGCCAAGCGCTTGATTCCTCTCAAGGTGTCAGGTCCCTTTCATACCGCTCTCCTTGAGCCTGCTAGCCAAAAACTAGCTGAAACTCTAGCTCAAGTAAGTTTTTCAGATTTTACTTGTCCCCTAGTTGGCAATACAGAAGCTACGGTCATGAAAAAAGAAGACATTGCTCCACTCTTGACGCGTCAGATCAAGGAACCGGTTCGTTTCTATGAGAGTATTGCAGTTATGCAAGAAGCAGGAGTAACCAACTTTATCGAGATTGGACCCGGGAAAGTTTTGTCAGGCTTTGTGAAAAAAATTGATAAAAGGGCTAAACTAGCCACTGTTGAAGATCAGGCGAGCTTGGAAGCTCTTCTAGGAAACTAGTAATCCTTCTCCCATAAATACAAGAGGAAACAGGAGAAAAGAATGCAACTAAAAAATAAGAATATCTTTGTTACAGGTTCGAGTCGTGGAATTGGTCTTGCTATTGCCCACAAGTTTGCTCAAGTAGGGGCCAACATCGTCTTAAACAGTCGTGGGCCTATCTCAGAAGAATTGCTCGCTGAATTTTCAGACTACGGTGTCAAGGTAGTTCCTATTTCAGGTGATGTGTCTGATTTTGCAGACGCTAAGCGTATGGTTGAGCAAGCTATTGCAGAGCTGGGTTCAGTAGATGTTTTGGTTAACAATGCAGGAATTACCCAAGATACCCTGATGCTCAAGATGACAGAAGCAGATTTTGAAAAAGTGCTCAAGGTTAACCTGACTGGCGCCTTTAACATGACACAATCAGTCTTGAAACCGATGATGAAAGCCAGAAAAGGTGCTATCATTAATATGTCTAGTGTTGTTGGTTTGATGGGAAATATCGGTCAAGCTAATTATGCTGCTTCTAAGGCTGGTTTGATTGGTTTTACCAAGTCTGTGGCGCGTGAAGTGGCCAATCGCAATATCAGGGTTAATGCTATCGCACCTGGAATGATTGAGTCCGATATGACAGCAGTCCTATCAGACAAGGTAAAAGATGCCATGTTGGCGCAAATTCCTATGAAAGAATTTGGGCAAGCAGAACAAGTTGCAGATTTAACAGTATTTTTAGCAGGCCAAGATTATCTAACTGGTCAAGTGGTTGCCATTGATGGTGGCCTCAGTATGTAGCAGAAGCTAGAGGTAAAAAAGATGAAACTAAATCGTGTAGTAGTAACAGGTTATGGAGTGACATCTCCAATCGGAAATACACCAGAAGAATTTTGGAATAGTTTGACAACTGGAAAAATCGGAATTGGTCCAATTACAAAATTTGATCACAGTGACTTTGATGTTCATAATGCAGCAGAAATCCAAGATTTTCCTTTTGATAAATACTTTGTAAAGAAAGATACCAACCGTTTTGATAACTATTCTTTGTATGCCTTGTATGCAGCCCAAGAAGCTGTCAACCACGCTAAGCTGGATGTAGAGGCTATTGACAAGGATCGTTTTGGTGTTATCGTTGCCTCTGGTATTGGTGGAATCAAGGAAATTGAAGATCAAGTGCTTCGTCTCAACGAAAAAGGACCAAAACGTGTGAAACCATTGACCCTTCCAAAAGCCTTGCCAAATATGGCTTCAGGAAATGTTGCCATGCGTTTTGGAGCAAACGGTGTTTGTAAATCCATCAATACTGCCTGCGCTTCATCAAATGATGCGATTGGGGATGCCTTCCGCTCAATCAAGTTTGGTTTCCAAGATGTTATGTTGGTAGGTGGTTCAGAAGCCTCTATCACACCTTTTGCTATCGCTGGTTTCCAAGCCCTAACAGCTCTCTCTACTACAGAAGACCCAAGTCGTGCTTCTATTCCATTCGATAAGGACCGCAATGGGTTTGTCATGGGTGAGGGTTCTGGGATGTTGGTTCTTGAAAGTCTTGAACACGCCGAAAAACGTGGCGCTACTATCCTGGCTGAAGTGGTTGGTTACGGTAATACTTGTGATGCCTATCATATGACTTCTCCACATCCAGAAGGTCAGGGAGCCATCAAGGCCATCAAACTAGCCTTGGAAGAAGCTGAGATTTCTCCAGAGCAAGTAGCCTATGTCAATGCTCACGGCACTTCAACTCCTGCTAATGAAAAAGGAGAAAGTGGTGCTATCGTAGCTGTTCTTGGTAAGGAAGTACCTGTGTCATCAACTAAGTCATTCACTGGCCATTTGCTGGGAGCTGCAGGTGCAGTAGAAGCTATCGTTACAATCGAAGCCATACGTCATAACTTTGTACCAATGACAGTCGGAACAAGTGAAGTATCAGATTATATCGAAGCCAATGTCGTTTATGGACAAGGCTTGGAGCAAGAAATTCCATACGCTATTTCAAATACCTTTGGTTTTGGTGGTCACAATGCAGTTCTTGCTTTCAAACGTTGGGAGAATAAATAAGTATGAATTTAAACGATATTAAAGACTTGATGGCCCAATTTGATCAGTCAAGTTTGAGAGAATTTTCTTATAAAAATGGGACGGATGAGTTGCAGTTTAGCAAAAATGAAGCTAGACTTGTGCCTGAAGTTGCATCTCAAGTCGCTCCAGCGCCCGTTCTAGCAACACCAAGTCCAGTAGCTCCTTCATCTGCTTCAATAGAAACTGTAGTGGAAGAAGTTCCTGCTTCAGTTGAAGCAAGTGTGGCTGCTGAGGGAGATATTGTAGAGAGCCCACTTGTTGGGGTGGCTTACTTGTCTGCTGGTCCTGATAAACCTGCCTTCGTTACAGTTGGTGATAGTGTCAAAAAAGGTCAAACATTGGTCATTATCGAAGCCATGAAAGTCATGAATGAAATTCCTGCACCTAAGGATGGTGTGGTAACAGAAATTCTCATTTCTAACGAAGAAATGGTTGAGTTTGGTAAAGGATTGGTACGCATCAAATGATCGATATTCAAGGAATTAAAGAAGCTCTACCCCATCGTTATCCCATGCTCCTAGTAGACCGTGTCTTGGAAGTGAGCGAAGACACCATTGTTGCCATCAAAAATGTGACCATCAATGAGCCTTTCTTTAACGGCCATTTTCCTCAATACCCAGTTATGCCAGGCGTTCTGATTATGGAAGCCTTGGCGCAAACAGCTGGTGTTTTGGAATTGTCTAAGCCTGAAAATAAGGGGAAACTAGTCTTTTATGCTGGTATGGATAAGGTCAAGTTTAAGAAGCAAGTTGTACCAGGAGACCAATTGGTTATGACAGCGACTTTTGTAAAACGTCGTGGCACCATTGCCGTGGTTGAAGCAAAGGCTGAAGTGGATGGCAAGCTTGCAGCTAGTGGTACTCTTACCTTTGCAATAGGGAACTAAGGAGGTTCTCCATGTTTCGAAAAATTTTAATTGCCAATCGTGGTGAAATTGCGGTTCGTATTATTCGTGCGGCGCGTGAATTGGGGATTGCGACGGTAGCGGTCTATTCAACTGCCGATAAGGAAGCCCTCCATACGCTTTTAGCAGATGAAGCGGTTTGTATCGGTCCTGGTAAGGCAACTGAGTCTTATCTCAATATTAATGCGGTTTTATCAGCTGCAGTCTTGACTGAGGCAGAAGCCATTCACCCAGGTTTTGGATTTCTCAGTGAAAATTCCAAATTTGCAACTATGTGTGAAGAAGTGGGCATCAAATTTATCGGTCCATCTGCTCATGTTATGGATATGATGGGGGATAAAATCAATGCACGTGCTCAGATGATCAAAGCAGGTGTACCTGTAATTCCAGGTTCAGATGGAGAAGTGCATAACTCTGAGGAAGCCTTGAGTGTTGCTGAAAAAATTGGCTATCCTGTGATGCTCAAGGCTTCAGCAGGTGGTGGCGGTAAAGGGATTCGTAAGGTTGAAAAACCAGAAGACCTCGTTGCAGCCTTTGAAACTGCCTCTAGTGAAGCTAAGGCCAATTATGGCAATGGTGCCATGTACATAGAACGAGTTATCTATCCAGCTCGTCACATCGAGGTTCAAATCCTAGGAGATGAACACGGAAATGTAATACATTTGGGGGAACGGGATTGTTCTCTTCAACGGAATAACCAAAAGGTTTTGGAAGAAAGTCCTTCGATTGCAATCGGAAAAACGCTACGCCATGAAATTGGTTCTGCTGCTGTCCGCGCTGCAGAGTCTGTTGGCTATGAGAATGCAGGGACCATTGAGTTTCTTCTTGATGAAGCCAGTGGCAATTTCTATTTCATGGAAATGAATACTCGTGTACAAGTAGAACATCCAGTAACAGAATTTGTTTCAGGTGTGGATATCGTTAAGGAACAGATTCGCATTGCGGCAGGTCAGCCTCTGTCTGTTAAGCAAGAAGATATTGTCCTACGAGGTCATGCTATCGAGTGTCGGATCAATGCAGAAAATCCAGCCTTCAACTTTGCTCCAAGTCCAGGTAAGATCACCAATCTCTATCTGCCAAGTGGAGGAGTTGGTTTGCGCGTGGATTCAGCAGTTTATCCAGGTTACACCATTCCGCCTTATTATGATAGTATGATTGCTAAAATCATCGTCCACGGCGAAAATCGTTTTGATGCCTTGATGAAAATGCAACGTGCCCTCTATGAACTAGAGATTGAAGGGGTGCAGACCAATGCTGATTTCCAGCTTGACCTCATTTCAGATCGCAATGTCATTGCTGGAGATTACGATACTTCCTTCTTGATGGAAACCTTCTTACCTAAATATCAAGAAAAAGAATAAAATGACCTCAAGAGTTTAAACCGAAAAGGGGAATCAATGGCTCTATTTAGTAAAAAAGATAAGTATATTCGAATTAATCCCAATCGTTCGGTTAGGGAAAAACCTCAAGCCAAGCCAGAGGTTCCAGATGAATTATTCTCCCAGTGTCCGAGCTGTAAGCATACCATCTACCAGAAGGATCTGGGAAGTGAGCGTATCTGTCCGCACTGTAGCTATACCTTTCGTATTTCTGCCCAAGAACGCTTGGCTTTGACGATTGATATGGGTACCTTCAAGGAATTGTTTACGGGGATTGAAAGCAAGGATCCCTTGCATTTCCCTGGCTATCAAAAGAAGCTAGCAACCATGCGTGAAAAAACAGGTCTGGATGAAGCCGTTGTGACAGGAACTGCTCTTATTAAAGGTCAGACTGTGGCTCTTGGGATTATGGATTCCAACTTTATCATGGCTTCTATGGGTACGGTTGTAGGGGAAAAAATCACTCGTTTGTTTGAGTATGCGACTGTCGAACAATTGCCAGTTGTTCTCTTCACAGCCTCTGGTGGAGCCCGTATGCAGGAAGGAATCATGAGTCTCATGCAGATGGCCAAGATCTCTGCAGCAGTTAAACGCCATTCAAATGCAGGACTCTTTTATCTGACCATTTTGACAGATCCAACGACAGGTGGTGTGACAGCTTCTTTCGCTATGGAAGGGGATATCATTTTAGCTGAACCACAGAGCTTGGTTGGTTTTGCTGGGCGTCGTGTGATTGAAAATACGGTTCGTGAAAGCTTGCCTGAGGATTTCCAAAAGGCAGAATTCCTATTGGAGCATGGCTTTGTGGATGCTATTGTCAAAAGAAGAGACTTGCCGGATACCATTGCTAGCCTAGTCAGATTGCACGGAGGGAGTCCTAGATGAATATTGCAAAAATAGTCAGAGAAGCGCGTGAGCAGAGTCGTTTGACAACCTTGGACTTTGCGACAGGCATTTTTGATGAATTTATCCAGTTACATGGTGACCGTTCTTTTCGTGATGATGGAGCAGTTGTTGGTGGTATCGGCTGGCTTGGAGACCAAGCTATAACAGTAGTTGGTATCCAAAAAGGCAAGAGTTTGCAAGACAACCTCAAACGGAACTTTGGCCAACCGCATCCAGAAGGCTATCGCAAGGCCCTACGGTTGATGAAACAGGCTGAAAAATTTGGCCGTCCAGTTGTGACCTTTATCAATACAGCAGGTGCCTATCCTGGTGTGGGAGCGGAAGAACGTGGTCAGGGAGAAGCTATCGCTCGTAATCTCATGGAAATGAGTGACCTGAAAGTTCCTATTATCGCAATCATTATCGGTGAAGGTGGTTCAGGTGGTGCTCTGGCTCTAGCAGTCGCAGACCGTGTCTGGATGCTGGAAAATTCTATCTATGCCATTCTCAGTCCAGAAGGCTTTGCTTCCATTCTATGGAAGGATGGCAGTCGTGCTATGGAAGCAGCAGAACTGATGAAAATCACTTCACATGAGTTGTTAGAAATGGACGTGGTGGACAAGGTGATTTCTGAAGCAGGACTTTCTAGTAAAGAACTGATTAAGACTGTCAAAAAAGAACTTCAAGATGAGCTAGCTATACTCTCACAAAAACCGTTAGAAGAGTTGTTGGAAGAGCGTTACCAACGATTTAGAAAATACTAATACTCTTCGAAAATCAAATTCAAACCACGTCAGCTTCGCCTTGCCGTATATATGGTTACTGACTTCGTCAGTTCTATCCACAACCTCAAAACAGTGTTTTGAGCAGCCTACGGCTAGCTTCCTAGTTTGCTCTTTGATTTTCATTGAGTATAATTCTTCAGAATACGCAAAAACTAGAACTGGCAGTCAGTTCTAGTTTTTTGAGGTTCTTACTCTGTGTCGAGGACACAACAAAAGGTGCTTGGAAGACCAAACACCTTTTTGATTATTCATTTTCTTCAGTTACAAATTGACTAAGCAGTCCGTTGATAAAGCGGGCTGATTTTTGATCTGAAAAATTCTTGGCAAGTTCAATGGCTTCATTGACTGCTACCAGCTGAGGTGTATCAAATGAAGTGATTTCAAAGATACCCAAGCGTAGTAAGTTTTTTTCGACCAAGGTCAAGCGTTCAACTGTCCAGCCGGACTTGAGGTGCTGGTTGATTTGTTTATCCAACTCGTCTTTTTGAGCTTGAACACCAGAAACCAAGTTCAGAAGAAAGGCTGGAATTTGTACATCTTCATCTTCACGGTCATGTGTGTAGGCAAAGCGACAAGCTGTTTCCATGTCTGTGCCAAATTCAAGGCTCATGAGAGCTTGAAAAGCGCATTTACGAAGTTCGCGTCTAGATTCTAATAATGGACTAGTCATTGAGGAAGTCCTCGTTAAATAGATCTTTCAACTCAGGTTTTGGTGTTTTGTCTGGAACAATTCCTGTAACATGGATATTGACAGCAGCAAGTTCCACATCTGCCATATCATGGACAGCATCTTTGACCGCTTTTTGAATAGCAAGAGCCACTTTTGGTACTTTCACACCGTACTCAAGGTAGAGGTAGATGTCAGCAGTTAGCTCTTCGTTGCTTTCTTTTAAGTAGACGCCACGACCAAGAGAGAGTTTTGATAGGGTATCAGATACGGATTTATTTGAAAATGAATGGACACCATCAACTTTAGCAGTTGCGATGGCAATGATTTTTTCAAGTACACGTGGAGCGATAACGATTTCGCCAAATTGTTCTTCAGTTCCCATAGAATGACCTCTTTCTAGAGATTAGGCACGAGAAACGTAAGTTCCTTCTGCAGTGTTGATGATCAATTTTTGTCCAGCTTCGATGAAGTCAGGAACGTTGACAACAAGTCCAGTTTCCATAGTTGCTGGTTTACCAGAACCTGTAACAGTAGCACCTTTGATAGATGGTTGTGTTTCAGCAACTGTCAATTCAACAGTAGTTGGTACAGTTACACCGATTACTTCAGTTCCGTAGAATTGGATTTTCACATCAGAGTTTTCAAGGATGTAAAGCAATTCATTTTCAACGTTTACGACTGGAATTTCGTATTGGTCGTAAGTTTCAGTGTTCATGAAGTAGGCAGTTTCATCCATTTTGTACAAGTATTGAGCTGGAACAGTCTCGATAATAGCTTGTTCGAATTTTTCTTCTGGACGGTAGCTTGTGTCAAATGTAGAACCAGTACGGACATCACGCAATTTCATACGCATGATCGTGTTCCCTTTACCTGGTTTGTGGTGGCTAGCTTCCAAAACGCGGATCAATTTTCCGTCTGCAGTTTCAAATGTCATACCAGCTTTCAATTTGCTTGCTTCAATCATGTTTTTACCTCTTTAATAAATATTATTACTCTTCATTTTACCATAAAATCTTCTGGAAATAAAGCCAAAATAGTTATTGGGAGATGGTAGGAGCGAAAAAAACCAACCTCAGGGCTGGTTTCTTTTACATATTAGTCTTCTTTCAACTTCGCCAATTCCTGTGCAAGTAGTTTAAGAGCAACTTGTGGGTTGGCTTGACCTTTGGTTGCCTTCATAAGGAATCCTGTGAAGGCCTTGTCTGCGTTGCGTTTGCCTGACTTGAAGTCGGCAACGGCTGCTTCATTATCTGCAAAGACTTGGTGGATGATTGGGATTAAGACATCTGGATCTGAGATTTGCACCATGCCTGCTTTTTCCACGTATTCACGCGCGCCACCACCATTTTTAGCTAGGTGGACAAAGACTTTCTTGGCAATCTTAGACGAAATAGTACCGTCTTCGATGATGGCAATCATTTCAACCAAGTTTTCTGGCGTCAATTCGATTTGTTCCAGTGTCTTGCCTTCAGCATTCAAGAACTGAGCGACTTCACCTTGGAGCCAGTTAGAGACTTGTTTGGCATCGCCACCGAGAGCCACAGCTTTTTCAAAGAAGTCAGAAGTGACCTTGTTTGCAGTCAACTGGCTGGCATCGTAGTCTGACAAGCCAAGGTCAGATACGTAGCGCGCACGGCGTTCTTTTGGAAACTCTGGCAATTCTGTTCGCATTTTCTCAATCCACTCGTCTGAGATTTCAAAGAGTGGGAGGTCTGGTTCTGGGAAGTAGCGGTAGTCTGCAGCGCCTTCCTTAACACGCATGAGGATGGTTGCTTTGTTGGCTTCATCGTAACGGCGTGTTTCTTGGCGGATTTGACCACCTGAGCGAAGGATTTCAGCTTGACGTTGAACTTCGTATTCAAGACCTTTACGGACGTTAGAGAAAGAGTTAAGGTTCTTCAACTCAGTCTTGGTACCGAATTTTTCTTGACCATAAGGGCGAAGGGAGATGTTGGCATCCACACGCATCGAACCTTCTTCCATCTTAACGTCAGAAATACCAGCGTATTGGATAACTTCCTTGAGGGCTGTAAGATATGCATAAGCTTCTTCTGGTGAGCGCATGTCGGCTTCAGATACAATCTCAATCAATGGCACCCCTTGACGGTTAAGGTCAACATAAGAGTAGCCATCTGTACCGTGGGTGTTTTTACCAGCGTCTTCTTCTAGGTGGGCACGTTCGATACCGATTTTCTTAGTTGTACCGTCTTCTAGCTCGACTTCAATCCAGCCGTTATAACCGATTGGCTCATCAAACTGAGAAATTTGGTAGGCTTTGGGATTATCAGGGTAGAAGTAGTTTTTGCGGTCAAAGTGCATCTTTTTGTGGATATCCATATTGAGGGCAAGAGCAGCCTTGATACCGGCATCAACAACACCTTTATTGAGAACTGGCAGAACTCCTGGGAAGGACCAGTCAATCACGTTGGTGTTGGCATTTTGGTCATTTCCAAAGTGGGCAGAAGTAGGTGAGAAGATTTTTGAATTGGTGTTGAGCTCTACGTGGACTTCAAGTCCAATGACTGTTTCAAAGTTCATTAGTTGTCACCTCCAAAAATCACGGGTTGTTGTTTGTGGTAGTCTGTTGTTGCTTCAAAAGCAGCAGCAGCTTGGTAAATGGTTTCCTCTGAGTACTTAGGACCAATCAATTGGAGCCCGACAGGTAGACCTTGAGAGAATCCAGCAGGAATCGAAATTCCTGGGAGACCAGCTAAGTTGACTGGGATTGTCAAGAGGTCAGCCAAGTACATGGCAACTGGGTCGTGGTTGAGTGAATCCAAGTCATAGGCAACGCTTGGAGCAGTTGGACCCAAAATCAAGTCGTAATCCGCAAAGACTTTTTCGAAATCTTGGATGATGAGGGTACGGACCTGACCAGCTTTCTTGTAGTAGGCATCGTAGTAACCTGATGAAAGACTGAAAGTGCCTAGCATGATACGACGTTTCACTTCTTCACCGAAACCTTGGCTACGGCTGTTTACATAGATTTCATCAAGATTAGTCGCATCCTCTGCGCGGTAGCCGTAACGGATACCGTCAAAGCGTTGCAAGTTTGAGGAGGCTTCTGATGAAGCGATGATGTAGTAAACGGCAACCCCGTATTTAGAGTGAGGAAGGCTGACTTCTTCGACGATAGCACCAAGTTTTTCAAAGTGTTTGGCTGCGTTCAGGATAGTTTCCTTAACCTCTGGGTCAATTCCTTCACCGAGATATTCTTTAGGCAAAGCAATTTTCATGCCCTTGATGTCTTGACCGATTTTTGAAGTAAAGTCGGCGATGCGGACAGGAGCAGAAGTAGAGTCTTTAGCATCTTCGCTGGCAATCGCGTTGAGCAAGAGGGCATTTTCCTTGACAGTTGGCGCAAAAGGTCCGATCTGGTCTAATGAGCTACCAAAGGCAATAAGACCGAAACGAGAAACTGTTCCGTAGGTTGGTTTGAGACCAACGATCCCGTTGAAGGCAGCAGGTTGGCGGATAGAGCCACCAGTATCAGAACCAAGTGACAAGCGAACTTGTCCTGAAGCTACAGCTGCGGCAGAACCACTTGATGAACCCCCAGGAACCTTGCTGTGGTCCCAAGCGTTTTTAGTTGCTCCGTAGTGTGAAGTTTCACCTGAACCACCCATGGCAAATTCGTCCATGTTGGTTTTTCCGACAACAATCATGCCTTTAGCTTTTGCATTGGCAACCGCGGTCGCATCAAAGATTGGCTCGTAGTTGTAGAGCATTTTTGAGGCTGCAGTTGTGAGGATACCATCTGTAGAGATATTATCCTTAACAGCAAGCGGAATTCCTGAAAGGACATTGTCAGCGTCAATTCCAGCTTCATCAATAGCCTTAGCTTGAGCAAGGGCTTGCTCCTCAGCGATAGTAACAAAAGCGTTGATAGCTGTCTCGCGAGATTTGATATCTTCAAGCGTTGCTTGGGTCAATTCAGTTGCAGAAATTTCCTTAGACACAAGGAGATTGTGCAAGTCTTCAATTGTTTTATTGTTGAAAGTCATTAGGCATCTCCTCCATCGTCTAGGATAGCTGGTACCTTGATATAGTAGTTGTCTTTTTCAGGTACGTTTTTAAACAAGCGATCACGGTCTGTTCCTTCTTCGGCCACATCAGGGCGGAGTACAGTTTTGCGGTCAGCCATGGTCGTAGTAGGTACAACACCAGTTGTGTCGACTTCGCCCAGCAATTCAACCATGTCTACAATCTTAGACAAGGTAGTCGCAAAGGCAGCAGTTTCTTCTTCAGAGAATCTTAATTTTGAAAGATTGGCAACGTGTGTTACCTCTTCTTGCGTAATTTTCATCTTGCATCCTTTCGTGAAATGATGATTTTTAGTCTGTTCTATTTTACCATATTTTCCTATAAATAAGGGAGGGAAAGGTGAAAAAAGACAGGTAGAGGATGGAGAACGGGTTTTAATGATGATTTGTTTGAAAAGAGGATTTCAAAGAGGAAATTATAAAGAGGAAATTATAAAGAGGAAATTATATGGTACAATAGTTTGACAGAGAAGTGAAGACGGTGGTTACGAAATCGAAAGGATGGTGATGCTTATATGCATAACCTGTAAAATCTTATACTCAATGAAAATCAAAGAGCAAACTAGGAAGCTAGCCACAGACTGTACTTGAGTACGGCAAGGCGAAGCTGACGTAGTTTGAATTTGATTTTCGAAGAGTATTTAGTAGAAAGTAGTAACCAGATTTGCTCCCTTTTTGAGGCTTTGACACTCATGTTTGTAGCTGGTAACTTTGTTATCACGCTCCTGAAGTTCATCCTTGAATTGGTAAAAGAGACAAAAAAATAGCCGTTCTAACTTTGGCGAGTTAACGAGCTATTTTTTAGTTATGTAATTACAGCCACCGTCTTAAACGGCTCTGTGGGGTGTTGTTGATGCAACACCTTTTTCTATATTTATTGTAACATTTATTTTAAAAATTGCAAGGGGAATTGTTCTACTTTAGCAGTGTCTGACATAAAATAGAAATTGAAAAAAATGCTAAAATCCGATATAATGGAGTGTTGAAAGGAATGGTAAAATCCAATGTAGAAATCATTCTTAGCTATTGAAACAAGAAAAATAGAGAATCAAAGAAAGAGAACTTATGAATATTCAAGAAGAAATTAAGAAACGTCGTACCTTTGCCATCATCTCTCACCCTGACGCGGGGAAAACAACCATTACTGAGCAGTTACTCTACTTTGGGGGAGAGATTCGTGAGGCTGGTACGGTAAAAGGGAAGAAAACAGGGACTTTTGCCAAGTCTGACTGGATGGATATCGAGAAGCAGCGTGGGATTTCCGTTACTTCATCTGTTATGCAATTTGACTACGATGGTAAGCGCGTGAATATCCTAGACACACCAGGGCACGAGGATTTCTCAGAAGATACCTATCGTACCTTGATGGCGGTGGATGCTGCGGTCATGGTCGTGGACTCTGCCAAGGGTATTGAGGCCCAGACCAAGAAATTGTTTGAGGTTGTCAAACACCGTGGCATTCCAGTCTTTACCTTTATGAACAAGCTTGACCGTGATGGTCGTGAGCCGCTGGACCTCTTGCAAGAATTGGAAGAAGTCTTGGGCATTGCGAGCTATCCGATGAACTGGCCAATTGGGATGGGGAAAGCCTTTGAGGGCTTGTATGACCTCTATAATCAACGCTTGGAACTTTACAAGGGGGATGAGCGTTTTGCTAGTCTAGAAGATGGGGACAAGCTTTTTGGTAGCAATCCTTTCTACGAGCAAGTCAAAGATGATATTGAGCTTTTAAATGAAGCTGGAAATGAGTTCTCAGAGGAAGCAATCCTTGCTGGAGAATTGACACCTGTCTTCTTCGGCTCAGCCCTTACTAACTTTGGTGTGCAGACCTTCCTTGAGACTTTCCTCAAGTTTGCTCCAGAACCACATGGACACAAGAAAACAGATGGTGAAATTGTGGATCCTTATGACAAGGATTTCTCAGGATTTGTCTTTAAAATCCAAGCCAACATGGACCCTCGTCACCGTGACCGTATTGCCTTTGTCCGTATCGTATCAGGTGAATTTGAGCGTGGCATGAGTGTCAATCTGCCTCGTACTGGTAAGGGTGCTAAACTGTCTAATGTTACCCAGTTTATGGCGGAAAGTCGTGAAAATGTGACTAATGCTGTGGCAGGTGATATCATCGGGGTTTACGATACAGGTACTTATCAGGTTGGGGATACTTTGACAGTTGGGAAAAACAAGTTTGAATTTGAACCACTGCCAACCTTTACTCCTGAGATTTTCATGAAAGTTTCTGCTAAGAATGTCATGAAGCAAAAATCCTTCCACAAGGGGATTGAGCAATTGGTGCAAGAAGGAGCTGTTCAGCTTTATAAGAATTACCAAACAGGTGAGTACATGCTAGGGGCTGTGGGGCAACTCCAGTTTGAAGTCTTTAAGCACCGCATGGAAGGTGAGTACAATGCGGAAGTTGTCATGAGTCCAATGGGTAAAAAGACCGTTCGTTGGATTAAGCCTGAGGACTTGGATGAACGTATGTCATCAAGTCGTAATATCTTGGCCAAAGACCGTTTTGATCAACCAGTCTTCCTCTTTGAAAATGACTTTGCCCTTCGCTGGTTTGCAGACAAGTATCCAGATGTAGAGTTGGAGGAGAAAATGTAGATCGCCAAAGTTACTTGATTGTGTAACAATCTAAGTAACTAACGCCAAGTTTCTATGGAACTTGGCTAGGCGCTCCACTAGTAAAGTTTTACGAATATTATCGATTCGTAAAACTTTACGTCGTAACGATTAGATAGTGTATGTCCTAACTGCCTTGCTAACTACATTTGGCAAATAGAATCGATTTGTAAAACTCAGTGTCGTAATCTAATAATCGGTAACTGCTATTGCTGTTTACCTAAACGCTTCACTAGGAAACATCCGCGAATGGTTTTGATTCGTGGATTTTTTCGTCGTAATGGCAGGGAAGCAAAGTGTCTGCCTATCTCACTAACTTCGTTTGGCAAATATGATCGATTTGCTAAACTCCGTGTCGTAATGTAACAATCGGCTTACCTAAGTACTTTACTAGGCAAAGAGTGTGGGGGAAAAGTCTTTAAAATTAAAAAGCGCATAATATCAGGTATTGAATGTACTGACCTTGATATTATGCGTTTTATTGTGGGATGATTGACTTCATTTTCTCCTGAAATTGTTTTTTGCTCAGCCTTTTTGCCGTCGTAATGGAAAGAAAGTGGACTAGCTATCTACTACACCAATATATCGACAAAAAAGATTGTGTCTTAATGTGAAAAAGTAAACGCTATATAATGTTATCTCTCCCTCGTCATTATAATAAGTTCACGAATCTTATTGTTTGTGGTTTTTTTCTTCTCAATCTACTCATGCAATATCCTAGTGGAATTATATACATTGAAATTTAATAGTGAATTTTAGCTATCGCCCTGATTCGGAAATAGTTTGATTCAGCATTGAAATAAAATATATGTATATAGAAAATTTTACATTTTTATTTAATATAAATAAATCACGATATACAAAAAAACGGTGATATATATATATATATATTAAATTTTTATTTAATTCGTTTATAAAAAGATTTGTTTTAAATATAGAACATTATTATATAGTACTATTTTTTTGAATTATATTGATTTTTAAATCAATTTTTTTTATAATATCAAAGAATAGCTTAAAATAGGGTGAATTGTACCCTTGATTTAAGTTTAGAAAAGGAGATAGCATGTTTTTCAGACGTCAAGAGGGTCAATATCGTGAAACTGATCGTGTGACCCGCTATAAGTTAGTGAAATCCGGTAAGCATTGGCTACGGGCTTCTACTTCTTTATTTGGTTTGTTTAAGGTTTTCCGTGGTAGTGTCGATACTACCCAAGTTATGACCGAAGTGGTTGAGAACCAAACAAACAATACAATTACAGGCCTAGATATTATAAGGGGCCTTGCAGCTACAGGAGCTGTATTAGGCGGAGCAGTGGCAACACAAACTACTGTTCATGCTAATGATGCGTTTGCTCTTGAAAAGACATTAGAGTCATCGGATGTTTTAGCTACAAATGATTCAGTCGTTCTTGGATCTGTTTCGAAAGCAAATCCAGAAGAATCGGCAAGCTTATCACACTCAGAAAGCGAGAGTGTGTCTAGTTCAGAATTTACTTCTGCTAGCCAATCAGTGAGCGCTAGCACTTCTGCAAGTGTGTCAGAAAGTACTTCGGCTTCTGTTAGTGCGTCGACAAGTGCTTCAGTTTCAGCAAGTGTGTCAGCGAGTACTTCTGTAAGTTCTAGTCAGTTGGTGGTCAATTCTGGGGGGAGTTCGGTTGCGACTAGCACTGCTAGTGTTGAAACTGCTGGAAAATCCGAATCTGCTTCAGCTGAAAATCAAGTAGTTAGTCAAGGTTTGCCAAACTCTAATTTGTCTGCACCTGTCTTGGACTCTGCTAAGTCAGCAACAGGTTTGATAGATAAAACTTCCGAATTAACAAGCTTGGCAGGAGTGACGGCTGGTGCCTTGTCATCGGTAGAAGTATCTGCAAAGAAAAATGAAGAAGATCGTAAAAAACTAGCTAAAATTTCAGCTGAAATGGGTGAATATTTAGCTAAGGCAGCAGATCTTCCAGATACCAGTGCAGCCATCCTTAAGGTGGAAACTGCCATTACTGAGATTGAGTCAGCTTTAAAGGATCCAACTGCTGATCTTGGTAGCGTTATTAACACGGCAACTTCAGCTCGTAACTCTATTGCTAATGCAGTTTTGCGTGCCACTTCAGGTCAACGTGATGGCCGTAATGGACAAGCGATAGAGAGAGGATCTTCTCCTAGAGCATCATTCTCTAGCCATGGTACGAAAGCCTCAATTGCGTCTGCTAATTATAATCCAAATACTCATGAAGTTGTTTGGCGTATTAATATGCACGCTAACAATGCCTTGCATCATGTAGGGCTGATTGCGGATGTAGATTCCAATACGACGATTAATCGTGTGACCTTTAATGGACAAGAGATGGAGAAACGTGGTGGTTCAAGAAATGAGTATGTCTATGATATCCGCCATGATAAACAAAGAAACCTAGAAGCAACGCTTGAGGTTCATGCCACTGTAAATAAGCAGTCGAAAGCTGCTAGCTTGAACGCAAGAGTGGCTACAAGCAGTCAACCGTTTACAAGTGCGAATACTTCTGGGAATTATAGCGATTCAATCAGTTCAACTGTTCCAACTAGTGGGACAGGTCAGTCTAGAAGTGCAGCTGGTCAGAGCCGTGCGGCATCTCAGCTACCTAAGATTAGTTTGCCTAACGCTGTTACCTATTTTAATGACGACTCTATCTCCGAAATCAACATGCCAATGAGTGATGATAAGGGCATGGTAAGATTAGATCCAGGACCTAAGAATACAATTATCACTGGCTTAGCTGCTCCTAATTATCCAGCTACTAGCAGAAATGGTTATGGTGATCTTGGAGCATATGATAGATATGGTAAATTTACAGGATACCAGACATCATATAATGTAAAAATTGTTGGGACAATTGGTCGAAACAACGGAATAGGAAATCCTGGTCGTGCAGACGGGGCTTGGGAACCGTATAAACCTGGTGCGCACATTATTGAATATGTTGTAACAGATACCGACGGTCAAAAAGCTACGGCAGAGATGACTCTTAATATCAGGGGATTTAACGAGCGACAAGACCCTGTGAGTGGTGCGACGGTCACAGTTAATGACAAAGAACATCTAAGTCAAACAGAAAAAAATCAAGTCTTGGCTAATTTTAAAACAGCCAATGCTAGCATTCTTTCAAGTACAGACTACAAAAAAGGAACTGAAGAAGGTTCCCTAAGTGTAGCAGATAATGGCGTTGTAACCATTACTTATCGAGATCGTACCCAGGATACAGTCAATTCAAATCTGAAATATGGTGTAGAGAAGGTGACTGACACATTCTATGCAGTAAGTAATGAGTCGCTGTCTAATATAAATCCAAGAAGTCTTGTGCGCCCAGTTGGCGGAGCATCTGACCTCCCTAATGGGACAACATTTGCATGGAAACAAGCTCCTACAATGGAAGTAGGTAGTCGAGCTGCAACCTTAACGGTAACACACCCAGACAGAACTACAACAGATTTAACTTATAATTATACTGTTTATCCAAAGATTGAGACCAAAACCAATAATGGAGTTACTGGTCAATTTTATGCCTTTAAAGCAGTTCCAGGTAGTGATGCAACTGTTGCTGGGAAATACGCTAATAATATTGGTGGATTTTCAAATCTTTATCTCAATAACGATTCCCTTCCTTCAGGGTCTACATTTTCTTATGAGTATCGTCTGAATAACAATGCAAGTGCGCAAGTAAGTAGACAGGATGGGTCACCTAAATTTAGTGATGTCTGGCATACAACAGGTACTAACCCTGTGTCTCACCATACAACCTATACTGTAAAAGCAACTTATCCTAAAGGACGTCTTGGTGATGTAACAGCTTCAAATCCTGCTCTCACAAGTGAAGTGAGATTTGATTATACGGTAGTTGATCCGGTAGCTAAACAAGAGTATACTACAACAGTTGGTGACACAGCGCCTCTAAACGACATTATTTCAAATCCAAGAAATGCACTTAAAAATTCTGATACTAGTGTAGCAATTCCGACTGGTACAGATTATAGTTGGGTATCAACACCAGATGCTACAACTTCGGGTATTTTTAAGAAAGAAGTTACAGTTACTTTACCGCAAGGTTCAACAACTAAATCAAGGAATGCTACAAATGTTCCTGTAGTCATCAAAGTCAGACCAAACCCACCACAAATTTCAGCAGATCAAGTAACAAATACAGGTGGTCTTTCAAATAAAGGAATTACTGTAACGAATGCTCTACCAAATGCGCAGGTTACCTTGACAATTGGTGGTAAAACTGTTACTAAAGAAGCAGATGGTAATGGAAATGTAATCTTCTCTTCTACTGAGGTTGCAGATGGAAATGGATTGCTTCCAACAGGAAACGTAACAGTTAAACAAAGTAAGGCGTTTACTAATCCTGTAACGAATTCAAATGAAACTTTGGAATCGGATGTAGGGACAGTTGCTATTACACCTGAAACAGAAAAGCCACAAGTTATTGATACGGTAGTCAAAGTAAAGAATGACGATAACACATGGTCAGATGCTCCTAAAACATCGGAAAATGGTACCCCTGTA
>NZ_AJJL01000067.1 GCF_000257905.1 Streptococcus mitis SK579 | reverse complement strand
TAATCCGAGCTAGTAGTGATTGACCAAACCACCACACAAGATTTGCTTTCATGAGTTAGATAAGGTTAATATCCTTAATCCTTATCTGCTTCATTTTCTTTTACGAGATCTTTTTGTGAATCCTTTTCAGAGAGTTTTTGATCGATATACTTGTTAATGGTTTCATAAAATTCCTTGGTCGAATCACTGTCTAGTTTTGTCGAATTATGAACTTGATTGACTTTCAATTGAACAGATTGAATACCGTATGAGGCTTGTTTTTGGTGGAGCGTTTCTAATTCTTCTTCTGAAATCGGATCTCCAACAACCGTCAAGACCAATTCATTGTCCCTTGACTTGTAGACTTGATTAATGACCGTATGATTGGCAAACTCTTTTCCTACAAACTGTTTGATTCCTTCTTTTCTCGCTTGGTCTATCGTCAGAGTGACTGCTGAATAGCTGGCTGGAAGAATCAATAATACAATCAAGGATATCAATCCAATTCTCATTTTAATATTTAACTCTTTAAATGAACTTAAGGGAGATTTTCTCATCAAAATTCTTGTTCCAACAATGTTGATTAGCATGATAAAGACACAGTTGATCAAGAAAAGATAAAGAGCTCCAAATAAAAATCGTACATTTCCATTAGCTAAACCGTAACCTGCAGTACAGATAGGTGGCATCAGAGCTGTTGCAATGGCTACTCCTGGCACGATATTGTTTGCTTCTTTTTTCCTTGACCCAATTACACCTGCTATCCCACCAGCAATAGCAATAAGAACATCCCAAATGGTTGGAGAGGTTCGTGCAATCAATTCGCTACTTTCATAAGATAAGGGAGAAATCCAGAAATACAGAGCCGAGACAAGCAAGCTAACCAATACTTGAGTAAATAAAACCTCTAGAGATTGCTTGATTAAACGCGTATCAAAAATAGCTAAACCGAATCCCAGTCCAACAATCGGTGTCATGAGAGGTGAAATTAACATGGCTCCAATAATAACAGCTGTTGAATTCATATTTAGACCGATAGAGGCAATAAAAATTGCACACATCAAAATCGCTGTATCTCTCAATCGAACATGAAGGTCATCGTATAATTTCTCACGGTATTCCCGTGTTGAATAATTGGCAGTCATTTGTCCTCTCCTCTTTCCTTATTTAAATCGGTATAATAATTAATAATAACAGCTGATAAACAGCCAAAAAATATGAGCCCATAAATCGTCAAGAAGACACTGGTAATCCTTCCAATCAAGGTCACAGCTAGGAGATCCCCGTAGCCGACAGTCGTCGAAGTCACAAAAGCATACCAAAGACCGTCTCCGTAATTTGTGATAGCAGGTTCAACTAGGAAAAGCACGCCTCCTGACCCAAAAACAAAGGTCACAAAACTCAGAGCAAACCGAGTAAAACCCGTAACCTGTATAATATGCCATAACATTTTTAAACGTCTCATTTGTTCTCCTTATTCATACTAGCTCCTGACCGAGCCGTTTTTTCCAATAATCAAAGTGAAGATAGGACATGATCTCCATCAGAGAAAGATAGACAAACTGATAGATCTGATTTAAGCTGATTATCAACTGATATTGTTTGAAAAATGACTGGAAGAAAGACCAGATATGACTGTCTTGAATCAGTCCCTTCTTAACATTATATCAAAAATTTTACAGTCTTTCTCTGAAGAAATCAATTAATTTAAAAGATAGAGAAAGGAAGAAATTTTTGTATCCTTATCCGAAGAAGAAAAACGATATCAGAAGAACCTTGATACTATGCGTTTTATTCTTTATAATTTAGCTATTTCAAAATTACAAGTTCTCCATTCTTAATTTCCCAAACTTGGTCAAACTTACTTAATAATTCGTTTTGGCGATGTAAAGTAACAATGACGGCACTTGGTAGTTCCAGAACTCTTTCCAATTCCATTTTAAACTGATTAGTATCCAAGGCAGAGAAAGGTTCGTCTAGGATAAGCAATGGATTTTTACGATTTTTCTCACGATTTAAATACATTCGTTGTTGCTGACCACCTGACAGGGATTGTGGTGGAATTTTTTCAAAATCTTCTTCTCTGAATTTTTCATTGAAACTATTGAATAGCGTTACATTATTTTCATAACTTGAAATAAATGTATGTTCTTGTTGCAGAATCATACCGAATCTTCCCCAAAGATGGTCCAAAACAAGCCCATCTAGCACAATTTGTCCTTCAAAATCTTCATCTGTTCCATTTAAAATGTTGAGAAGACTACTTTTTCCAGACCCATTCTTACCAATAAGCGCAATTTTATCCCCTTTTTGAATCGTAGCGGAAGTAATTATCAATTTTGATTCTCCCAGTTGTTTGGAAATGTTTTTCAAAGTAATCGTATCAAAAGAATGTTGAGGTGCTTGAACTGAAACGGGTCTCCCAACAATGTTTTGAAAACTCTTGATTACAGGCTTTACGGACTCTAACATTTGTAAATCATAAAGGATTTCCTGTATTGGTTCAGAAAAAGCATTAATATATCCGAAACTCGCCACCACCTCAGGAATACCGAGTTGCTGGTGAGATAGAGAGTAGGCTAAATAAATAAACAGAACAAGACTAATGAATTCAAAAGAAACACCTGTCAATAAGATGCCAGTAATTTTTGTCAAACCATACTTAAAATACTTATCCTGCAAATTCTTTAGAGAACTCTTTTGTTGATTCAAAAAATGCGACATAGTTAGTTTATTTACCAAATGATGTCCCATGAGCAAATCCTCCAAAGTTCGATAGTAATCTCCTTGTTTTTTCAAGTAAACCTGTCTGCGATTAGCGGTCAACTTCCCAACGATTTTAGGAATTTGAATACTAATTCCAGTAGAAAAGATTAAAATCAATGATACAATAGGATTAATTGTTCTGCTAATAATGAAAGCGTAAATGATGATACGTAAAATTTGTTTGATAAAACTCATCAATGGAGGAAGGTAATCCTTTTCCAACGAATCTAGGTCATTAGATTGATAGGAAATATACTCTGCTACTGTTTTCTGCTTGAAATCGTGGTGACTGAGTCCCAGAAGTGAACGAAACCACTCATTTTTCAAAGTAGTCGAAAAGATAATCCCCTGCTTCCAATCAAGTATCATTTGGATATAGTTACAACTCAAATAGCCAGCCACTGACATAGAGTAACCATATAGAGCTACTTGATAATCCCCTTTGATTAATGCCTGCGTGAAATACGGTAACAAAGCTGTGCAGATATTCGATACTACACCAAAAAGAAAATTAAAGAAGAGATACCATCTAATAGTTTTAAGATATGGTAGCATATACGATACTCCTTGCTAATGCGTTTTTTTACATATCTCAGAACAATCTCTACTATTCCTTATTTCAGATAGTGCGATACTCAGACATTGAGTGCAATAATTGTAAATCACACAAGTACTGCCGTTTTTACTATCATTCAAAATATAATTTGCTATTTTGTAAAATATAGGTCTATCCCATGTTTCTTTGATAGATGTAAAATGAATATTTCCAATACTTCTATTGAAAGTAAGCTTTTTCAGTTTTTCTAACGATTTAGGCTATTTCGTGACACACCCACAATCCGTGAAAATTCTGGTTATATCAGATTATGTGATTTTCGTAAGAATTTTATATTGTCACCAATCATGGCAGTCTCCTTTTACTTGATAAAACTATTATAACATTTAGAAATTAAAAACTGGTTCAAAATCAATAGAATGTGTGTATTCGATACATTCAATAAATTCTTGGAAACAGTTCTACACCAGTTACACAAATCTATATACACCTATCTCATTCAAAATAAAAAGAAAGCTGCAGTTCTTTTAATCCTGTATCAACGATTCATTCTGAAATCGAATAGGAGACATTTCCCAAGTCTACAATTCACTTCATCTCAAATTAATTTTTGTAATTCACCCTTAGTTTATAGATTTTATACTCAACAAAAGTATAAAGCATACAAAACTTCACTTTGAACCAGTATTTATACTATATTCCGTATTAAAAATTCTATTATTGGTTTTGTAAAAAACAGTCTTCAAATATCCTGAAATATAGCAAAAAGAGATTGGGTAAAAACTCATTGTCTCTTCTCACTCAAGGACTAAGTTCACTTGAGCAAACCGAATCCGCACTATCGTTCCTTCTCCAACCTCAGACTCGATGTGAATCTGGTGACCCAGTTCTTCAGAAATTTTCTTAGATAGGTAAAGTCCAAGGCCAGATGACTGCTGAGTTAGGCGGCCATTGTATCCTGAAAAGCCACGTTCAAAGACTCGGAGAACATCACTATTTTTTATCCCGATTCCTGTATCCTTGATACAGAGTTCCTGGCCTTCCATATAAATCTCCAGACCACCTTCCTTGGTGTACTTGAGACTGTTTGAGATAATTTGTTCAATGACCACTAGCAGCCACTTTTTATCCGTCACGATTTCTTTATCAAGGTCATGTAGGTTGACATTTAAGCCTTTTTGAATAAAGAAAAGAGCATATTTCCGAATTATTTCCTTAACCAAGTCCTCAATTTGAACCTGCTTCAAGACCAAATCATCATGAAAACTTTCTAAACGCAGGTACTGTAAAACTAAATTGGTATAGGAGTCAATCTTGAAAATTTCCTGTTCTAACTGCTGCTTCAGTTGGCGGTCGACCACTTCTGCAACTAAGAGTTGACTGGCTGCAATGGGGGTCTTTATCTGATGGACCCACAAGGTATAGTAATCCAGCAAATCCGTCAGTTTTCTTTCTGCGTCTGACCTCTGCTGATAAAGTTCCATCTCACGCGCTTCTAATTTTTCTGCTAAAACTCTTTCCAAAGGAGACTGAGCTTCCCCCTCCCCATAGAGAAGTTCCTGGCGATAGACCTGCATTTCCACCAATATATCCCAAGTGAAAAATAAGATGGTTACAAAGCAACACAAGAGGAAAAAGTAGAGAAAGTAAATTCCTAAACTTGCAAATAAAAACTGAAAGAGTAAGACCAGAAACGTCAAAGAAAGCAGATAGACAAACAGACGACTACGGGAGCGCAGATAGGCTAGAAAAAATGGTTTCCAATCAAGCATGCTTTAATCCGTACCCTATCCCTTTCTTGGTCTCGATAAATCCTACCAAGCCCTGCTCTTCCAATTTTTTACGCAAACGAGCTACATTGACAGAGAGGGTATTATCATCAATGAAAAAGTCACTGTTCCAAAGTTCCCGCATGAGGTCATCACGCGCTACAATATTGCCCGCATGCTCAAACAAAACGCGTAAAATCTGGAATTCGTTCTTGGTCAAATTTAAGACTTGGCCTTGATAATGTAAATCCATGGATTTGGTATTGAGGATAACACCAGCATATTCCAGTAAACTCTCGTCACGACCAAACTCATAGGAACGACGCAACAAGCCCTGAACCTTGGCTAAAAGAACCTGCTGGTCAAAAGGCTTAGTCACAAAGTCATCCGCGCCCATATTGATTGCCATGACAATATCCATAGCCTGGTCTCTCGAAGACAGGAACATGATGGGGACCTTGGAAATCTTGCGGATTTCCTGACACCAGTGATAACCATTAAACAAAGGCAGTCCAATATCCATGAGGACCAGATGAGGCTCCGACTGGACAAAAAGACTCAAAACTTCCATAAAGTCTTCTACCAGAACCACTTCAAATCCCCATTCAGAGAGCATTTTTCCAACTTGTTGACGAATGACCTGATCATCTTCTACTAATAAAATCTTGTGCATCTGATTCTCCTTTGCTAATTTTAGGAGTCTTAAATCCTTTAGTATAAATAGAGGGCTTAGTATCTAATACTTTTTTGACATTTCCTTGTCACAACAGCTCAAAAACAGATAGTGAATAACCCCATTGATATCATACCTTATTTTCAGACATAGTGCCAGCACTACCCATTTATTTTTAATTTTTTCAACCCTCATTTCAGTTCTTTTATACATCCCCTTAACCAAAATTTATATCTATTCTTCCAAACCTTGAGTGTAGTTAAAACGACACTCTATACTCTTCTAACATTGAAAAGATCCTTATCAAGTGGTATCCGTAAAAAGTTCTAGCTTTCAGATTGACAATCTGAAAAAGATTTGTTAAGATATGAATGAACAATATTTAATATTCATTCAGAAAAGAGGTGAATCAAATTGGACAAAAAACAGGTTTTGAAATCCGCAGCTTATGAAGTTTTTTCAAAAAAAGGATACAAGGCGACAGGAATTTCAGAAATTGCTAGACAAGCTCATATGGCAGTCGGATCTTTTTATAACTATTACGAAAGTAAAGAGGCTATTTTTTTAGATATCTATATTGATGAAAACAACCGTGTTCGCCAAACTATGATCGAAGAACTGGATTGGGAAATTGATATGATTGATCTTATTAGTCAACTCTTTGCTCAATCCATAGCACTCGTTTCTTCCAATAAAATCCTTGCAGAATGGTACAATCCTGCCATAGCAGATGAGTTGCATAGCTACTATTCCTCAGAAGAAGGGAAAGTCACGAATCCATTTCATCAATTTCTCGTGAAAACCTTTACTCATCGTTTGCAGGCTGAAGGCCATTCTCCAGAAAAAATTCAAGATATTTTACAAGTTTACAACCTATTTTACTACATGGATATGCATATCACAGAAAATGATTTTCCAGATATTAGCAAAACTGTAGAAATACTAGCAACCAACTTCATTAAAGGAATACTGAAATAAAGAAATCTTTTCTTTATTTTTTGGAAATTATTGAATGAAAAAAAATATTATTCATTCATAGAAAATTACTACACTATAGGAGTAAAAAATGAAACGAGGGAAAAAAATGTTCATAATTATTCTAACTACACTTGGAGTGCTCGGCTTTATATCTTGGGGAATCATTACCTATCTTGGACGAAGTCAAACTTTATCGATAAAATCCATTGAAAATCCCAGCGGAGATTTGTATTTAGTTCACATCACAAAACCAAAAAATCAAATATGGAAAGCTGGCTCCTATGCTCAGTTTAAGCTTCCTGACAGCTCGCTTGGTACAAACAAAAGTCCAGTAAAGGAGGAACAGACTAGTCGATGGCTAACTCTTGCTTCCACTCCTGATGAGGACGAAATTCTTATTGTAACCCATAATAGTGGTAGCGTGTTTAAGGAAACCTTAACACATTTACCAGCTGGTAGTAAAATTGAGATGAGCTGGCTGGAGTCATCTTTATCTGTTAAAGACAATGACCAAGCACTGGTTTGTTTTGCCTCTGATGTCGGTATTTCTACTCTACGTCCAGTTGTGAAAGAGTGGGCTGGTAAGCGCTCCATCATTCTTAATCATTTAGACAAAGGGGTAAACATTTTTGATAATGAGTTAAGAGAGCTTAGTAAGAATAATCCGAATCTAACTTATAAAACTAGCGAAAACTTTTCTCAAAGCCAAACATTTTTAAAAAATGCGGTTGTGAAATACGGCAACCAAGCTATTTATCTCTTAACCGGCCAACCTGATGATATAAATGAGATGAAAAATTTCTTAAAAGAGAATGGGATTGACGACAAACAGATACAAACAAGTATGTTTAAAGGTTTGAAATAAAAGCAAACTGTCTTCTATATATCTGAATCATACCATTATAGGTCGGTATGTAGAGAGCTCGTACAAACCAACTAGTAAATTCTATGTGATTGTGATAAGATAAATAAAAAGAAAGGAGCTTTTATGACCAATATTTTTGACTATCTGAAAGATGTAGCACACGATTCCTTTTACGACTTACCTTTGAATGAATTAGATGTTTTAGCCTTAACAGAAACCACCTACCTCTCCTTTGATAATCTGGTCTCCACAACTCCTCAGCGTCTTTTAGACCTAGCACCCCAGGTTCCAAGAGAATCTAACATGTTGACCAATAAAAATCGGCTCCAGTTGTTGGATGAATTGGCTCAACACAAACGCTTCAAGAATTGCAAACTCTCCCATTTTATCAACGACATCGACACTGAACTGCAAAAGCAATTTGCGGCTATGACCTACCGCCTCACTCTCGATACCTATCTGATTGTCTTTCGTGGGACTGATGACAGTATCATTGGCTGGAAAGAAGATTTCCACCTGACTTATATGAAGGAAATTCCTGCTCAAAAGCACGCCCTCTCCTATTTAAAGAACTTTTTTGCCCAACACCCTAAGCAAGAGGTCATTCTGGCTGGGCATTCCAAGGGAGGAAATCTAGCTATCTATGCTGCTAGTCAAGTTGAGCAAAACTTGCAAAACCAGATCACAGCAGTTTATACCTTTGATGCGCCTGGTCTCCACAAAGAACTGACACAAACCGAGGGCTATCAAAGAATAATGGATAGAGCCAAGGTCTTCATTCCACAAGGTTCCGTTATCGGTGTGATGCTGGAAATTCCTGACCGGCAAGTCATCGTGCACAGTACTGCCTTAGGTGGTATCGCCCAGCACGATACTTTTAGCTGGCAAATTGAGAACAAACACTTTGTCCAACTGGATAAGACCAATAGTGATAGCCAACAAGTCGACACGACCTTCAAGGAGTGGGTGGCCACAGTCCCTGATGAGGAACTTCAGCTCTACTTTGATCTTTTCTTTGACACCATTCTTGATGCTGGCATTAGCTCCATCAATGACCTGTCTTCCTTCAAGGCTATCGAACACATTCATCATCTCTTTGTTCAAGCGCAATCCCTCACTCCAAAAGAAAGGGAAACCATGGGACATCTTACTCAGTTATTGATTGATACCCGTTACCAAGCCTGGAAAATAGATAGTACCTTTCAAAAATCAAATGAATACAAAACAAAAGACCTAGAATACATACTTTCATGTGCATTCTAAGTCTTTTTAAATAAAATCTAACTACCAAATAACCCCTTTATAGGCTAGCAAAATGATAACTAATATCGGAACATAAAAGGCGAGGAAGAGCCATTTCATTTTAACACAGAGAGCCACGTACTCCCGAATAAAAGCAGATGGTATGTAGTAGCCGGCTGTCCTACATCCGAGTCCATCTCCCTTCATATTCAACTTACGAGCATAAGTACTAGTTCTAAAGACATGATAGTCATTTGTAACAAAGAGGAAACACGGATTTTCAACCAATTGTTCTCCAATTTCTTTTGAAAACAATAAATTTTCATAGGTTGTTCTGGACTTATCTTCAAGAAGAACAGATTCCTTGCTGACATCTGTCTCTTCTATAATATAATTATAAATGGCCTGCGCTTCAGAAATCTTTTCATCTGCTCCTTGACCACCACTGGCAATAATTTTTATGTTAGAATTCTTAGACTTGTGGTAAGCTTCTACTGCCTTATCAATTCTCCTCTTTAGCAAAGGTGTTACCTTTTCTCCGCCCAATAAACCAGCACCGTGAATGATAATAAAATCATAATGCTTCTTCTTAGGAATAAAGAGATATAAAATAGAGTACAACATAAAACCCACGAAAGCAAAACCAAAAATAAAGTAAGAATAAACGATTAATACAAATAAAATGTTTAGAAAGTGATGTGTATAAAATAATTCATTTTGACCTCCTAATCGAAATGAAATCAAGGGAAAAAATACTAAAATGACTATTCCAAAAAGCGTTGAAAGATAATTGGCTTTTGAACGTCCCTCTCGCTTCAGCAGGATAACACCATTATAGATTAGAAAGATACCACTCAAAAAAATCAGAAACGGGAGTAAAACAAAGGCAACTACATAAAAAGCTAACTGAACATTCTCATACCCATTTTTATAAAAAAGGTGGGATAGAGAAATATAACTTGAAATGAGGGATAATAAAAATAATACTGGATTCCACAAACTTCTATTATCCTTCCAAAATGACACTATAAAAGCCAATATAATTCCTATAACGAGATACATTTCTTCCTCCTTTAGTAACTACATTTTATCATAATTATCATAATTATCTGGCGAAAAAAGAGGGCATCTAT
>NZ_AJJL01000066.1 GCF_000257905.1 Streptococcus mitis SK579 | reverse complement strand
ACGGCAAGGCGAAGCTGACGTGGTTTGAAGAGATTTTCGAAGAGTATTAACTCTCACCTATTTATGCAAAGGAATCTTATGGAAGTTTATTTTTCAGGAACCATTGAACGGATTATTTTTGAAAATCCCAGCAATTTTTATCGCATCCTCCTCCTAGAAATCGAAGATACGGACGCAGAAGATTTTGATGATTTTGAAATCATTATCACGGGCACCATGGCTGATGTGATTGAGGGAGAAGACTATACTTTTTGGGGACAAATTGTCCAGCACTCCAAGTATGGGGAACAACTGCAAATCAGTCGTTATGAACGCGCCAAACCAACTAGCAAGGGCTTGGTCAAATACTTTTCAAGTAGCCATTTCAAGGGAATTGGTCTCAAGACAGCTCAGAAAATCGTCGACACCTATGGCGACAATACCATTGACGAAATTCTGCAACACCCAGAAAAGCTAGAAGGCATCTCAGGGCTCTCTGCCAAAAATCGCGAGTCTTTCGTCTCCACTCTCCGTCTCAACTACGGAACCGAGATGGTCTTGGCCAAACTAGCCAACTACGGTATTCCCAATAAATTAGCCTTTCAGATTCAAGACTTTTACAAGGAAGAAACTCTTGATGTGGTTGAAAATTATCCCTACCAGCTGGTTGAGGATATCAAAGGATTGGGCTTTACTATTGCTGACCAATTAGCAGAAGAACTAGGCATCGAAAGTCAGGCTCCTGAACGCTTCCGTGCCGGTCTAGTTCACAGTCTTTTTCAGGCCTGTATGGAAACAGGGGACACCTATGTTGAAGCACGGGATTTGCTGGAACAAACCCTTAATCTCCTTGAATCTTCTCGCCCCGTAGAACTGGATCCCAGCCAAGTGGCCCAAGAACTCTCCTACCTGATCGAAGAAGACAAGGTTCAGCAGATTGATACCAAAATCTTTGATAATAGTCTCTTTTTCGCTGAGGAAGGTATCCGCAGTCACTTGGTTCGTATCCTTGAAAAAGGAAAACAGAAGAGCCAAGATTTAGAAACCATTCAAAAACATATCACTACTGTCGAGCAAGAGCTGGGGATTGAGTATGATAGCATTCAAAAACAAGCTATCTGTGATGCGATCCAGAATAAGATCTTTATCCTGACAGGTGGACCTGGTACTGGTAAGACAACTGTTATCAATGGGATCATCGCTGTATATGCCCTCTTAGAAGGACTTGACCTCAGGAAAAAAAGCAACCTGCCAATTCTTCTTGCTGCTCCAACTGGCCGAGCAGCTCGCCGCATGAATGAATTGACAGGTTTGCCTAGCGCTACCATACACCGTCATTTAGGAATGACAGGTGACGATGATACCAGTCATCTGGAAGATTATTTGGATGCCGACTTTATCATCGTGGATGAATTTTCTATGGTGGATACTTGGCTGGCCAACCAACTCTTCTCCAACATCTCTTCTAACAGTAAAATTCTCATCGTGGGCGACAGCGACCAGTTGCCTTCTGTCAGCCCTGGACAGGTTCTAGCTGACCTGCTTCATATCTCCTTGATTCCCCAGACTCGCTTGGAAAAAATTTACCGACAAAGCGAAGAATCAACCATCGTCACCCTAGCAAGTCAGATTCGACAAGGCATCTTGCCAGCTGATTTCACCCAGAAAAAAGCTGACCGTTCCTACTTTGAAATCGCTAGTGGTCATATCCCTGCTACGATTGAGAAAATCTTAGGCGCTGCCCTCAGAAGTGGTATCCCTGCTCGTGATATTCAGGTTCTGGCTCCCATGTACCGAGGGACTGCAGGGATTGATTCCATCAACCAGCTCATGCAAGACCTGCTCAATCCACCACAAAAAGACCAACTTAGTTTTGAAGCTCCCCAGTGCCACTATCGTAAGGGCGACAAGGTCATTCATTTAGTCAACGATGCTGAAATCAATGTCTTTAATGGAGATTTAGGAGCCATCACAGACCTGATTCCTGGTAAATATACTGAGTCGAAACAAGACGAGATTGTCATTGATTTTGATGGCAACGAGGTCTCTTACCCACGTAACGAATGGTACAAAATTCGCCTGGCCTATGCCATGAGTATCCATAAATCACAGGGGAGTGAGTTCCCTGTTGTCATCTTACCTATCACTAGTGCTAGTAGGCGTATGCTGGAGCGAAATCTCATCTATACAGCCATTACACGCGCCAAAAGCAAGCTTATCTTACTAGGCGAATTACAGGCCTTTGATTATGCTACCCAACATATCGGAACTGCCCGAAAAACCTATCTGATTGAACGCTTCAGTGATTTATTGGAGAATGTTGAAGAAAAGCAACCAGCTGTCTCTGAAACAGCCACATCAAGCGCCTCTGAACAATCCTACATCCTAACCGAAGAAAACTGGGACAGCATCCCGGCCATGATTGGGATTACAGACGCAGACCTCAAAGAGATTTTTGGAAAATAGTGCACAAGAAAACCCACCTAGTCAGGTGGGATTTTTGTCTATTAAGATTATTTAACTGTTGCTGTGCTTGTAATCAATTCAACAGCTTTTTTGATTGTGATGTCGTGTTTCAACATATCAGCTGAAAGCAAGCTTTGTACTTGTGCAACTTCCATGTTGTAATCTGCAGCCAATTGCTCGATTTCTTTTTGGATTTCTTCGTCAGTAGCGTCAAATCCTTCAGTTTTCGCAACTGCTTCGATAACAAGGTTAGTCTTAGTACGTGACTCAGCTTCTCCCTCGTATTGTTTGTGAAGGTCTTCTTGAGTAGTTCCAGTGATTTGGAAGTACATGTCAGGGTTGATACCTTGACGTTGCAAGTTTCCAAGGAATTCGTTTACTGAGCGGTGAACTTCTTCGTGAATCATTTCTTCTGGAAGTTCTACAATTTCAGCGTTTTCTACAGCTTTATCAATTGCTGCACCTTCAACTGCATCTTTGTAAGCTTCTTCTTTAGCAGCAGCCAATTCGTTGCGGTATTTTTCTTTCAATTCAGCAAGTGTTTCAACTTCTTCGTCGATGTCTTTTGCAAGCTCATCGTCAAGAGCTGGAACTTCTTTAGCTTTTACTTCGTGGATAGTTGTTACGAATTTAGCTTCTTTGCCTGCAAGGTCTTCTGCTTGGTAGTCTTCTGGGAATGTTACAATAACATCAACAGTTTCGCCAGCTGAGTGACCTACCAATTGGTCTTCGAAACCAGGGATGAATTGACCTGAACCAAGTCCAAGTGAGAAGTTTTCACCTTTTCCGCCATCAAATTCAACACCATCGATAGAACCAACGAAGTCGATGACAACAGTGTCGCCGTTTTCAGCAGCAGCTTCCTTGATAACCAATTCAGCCAAGTTGTTGCGTTCGCGTTCGATACGCTCTTCAACGTCAGCGTCAGTTACTTCTTTTTCTACATCAACTGATACTTCAAGGTTTTTGTAGTCACCCAATTTTACTTCAGGTTTTGTAACGACTTCAGCAGTGATAACCCAGTCTTGACCTTTTTCCATTGAAGTTACGTCAATTTTTGGTTGTGCAACCACTTCAAGACCAGCTTCTTTTACAGCTGCTTCATAAGCGTTTGGCAAAAGAGCGTTCATAACGTCTTGATAAAGTGACTCTTCACCAAATTTTTTATCGAAGATAGGGCGTGGAAGGTGACCTTTACGGAAACCTGGAACATTAAGAGATTTCTTCACTGAGTTGAAGACACGGTCCAATTCTGGTTTGATTTGGTCTTGAGAGATAGTGAAAGTCAAGACACCACGGTTTGTTTCTTTGTTTTCAAATGATACAGACATTCTGTCATTTCTCCTTAAAATTTTTTAAATACAGCCTATTATAACATAAATGGGCGACTTTTTTCAAGTAATGAATGCGCTTTTCAATCATGCTAGAAGTACTTGCTTGCTTCTTTGATACTAAGGTCAGCCATTCTTTCCTTGTTTTTCTCAATGAAACCTGCTACCCAAGTTGGATTGGTTTTGGAGTAGTCTCTCAGAGCCCATCCAATGGCTTTATTAATAAAGAATTCTGTTTGGTTCAAATTATGAAACAGAATCTTTTCCAGTAATTGAACATTGGTCTTCTCTTTTCTTAACAACTGGTGGTCAATAGCGACGCGTCTCAACCAGATATTGTCTGACAGTCTCCATTGGAGGATTATTTTTTCCAGTTCCTGCTTCTCATACACCAAACTCCCTACTACTCGATCTAGGATATCCACCGTATCCCACCAAGACTTGATAACAACCAACTGCTCTAGCTTAGGCAAATCGCTGTCCTTTAGATAAGACTGCATTGCTTTCAAATAATTGACAGCCACATACTGGTATTCTCTATACTCTTTTTCCCAGCAAGTATCTACAAAATCCCAATCGATAATCTTTGTTTTTTTTTCGCTTCTGGAAAGTATTTTTTATAGAGTTTATTTCTTTCTGGCGCCGCAACGCCTAGAAAGGAAAATTGATGGCGCATAATGGCGCATATAAGACTCCATAGGCCCTGCTTTTTTAGGATCTTCTGCTGCTTCTAGCTCCTCAAGTAAATCCGTTAGACTCATCTAAAACTCCTCCTGCCCCACCAAGTGGTGCTGAAAGGCATAGACTGCAGCCTGGGTACGATCGCTGACTTCAAGTTTAGCAAGAATGTTGGACACATGGGTCTTGACCGTCTTGAGAGAGATAAAAAGTTCGTCTGCAATACGCTGATTTTCGTAACCCTTGGCGATGAGTTGAAGCACATCTCGCTCACGCGCAGTCAGGTCCTCATGTAGTTCTATGTGATTGCGGTGGTATTCGACCTTCTTGCTGACCTCTTGTTCAATAGCAAGCTCTCCTACAGCCACCTTACGGACGGCATGAAGCAATTCATCTGCACTAGAAGTCTTGAGCATATAGCCCCGAGCACCAGCATTCAAAACCGGCATTATTTTTTCATTGTCCAAGTAAGAAGTCACAATCAAAATCTTGGCTTCAGGCCATTCTTTAAGGATAGCTAAGGTCGCGTCAATCCCATTCATCTCAGGCATGACAATATCCATGACAATGACATCTGGACGCAAGTCCAAGGCCAAATCAATGCCTTGAGACCCGTTTGCCGCCTCGCCCACAACTTCTACATCGTCTTGGAGGTCAAAATAGCTTTTCAAGCCTAATCGGACCATTTCATGGTCGTCTACTAGTAAAATTCTCATCTTTACTCCTTTATCATTCCTTATCTAGCAAGGGAATACGGATATCAACTGCCAGCCCTTGCTTGGGAGCTGTTAATAACTGAACCGTCCCTGCCATATCTTCGACCCGCTCCTTGATGTTTCGCAATCCATAACTCAAGTCATCGAAACTCCCTAACTGGAAACCAATCCCATTGTCCACCACCTTCAGTTGCAATTCAAAATCTGTCTGATAGAGATAGACATCCAAACAAGAGGCCTGAGCATGGCGAAGGGTATTGCTAATCAACTCCTGCAAAATGCGGAAGATATGTTCCTCGATTTTCTTGGGTAATTTCGTTACATTTTGCTTGAGACTAACCTTGAGATCACTCTTGTCCTCAAGCTCTTTCAAGAGGATTTGAATTCCTTCAACCAGACTCTTCTCTTCCAACTCCACTGGTCGCAAGTGCAGGAGCAAGACCCGCAAATCCTTCTGAGCTGTTTCTAAAATGGTTGTAACACTCTGCAACTGGGTCTGCATCTTTTCTCTATCCAGTTTCAAAGCCTGCTGGCTGACACCTGATAAAATCATGTGAGCTGCAAACAATTCCTGACTAACCGTATCGTGCAAATCCCGAGCAATCCGCTTTCGTTCTTTCTCGATAATTTCCTCTTCCTGAGTAAGACTGCGATTTTCAGCTTTTTGAAGAGCCTCTGTCAAGAGGTTAAGTTTCCCTGACAAGGACTTGAAACTGACATCCAAATCTGGATCAGCAACCTGAACCACTTCTTGCCCTGCCAACAAACGCTTGATATTAGCCTGCATTTTTCTTAGAGAAAGTTCTTCCACACCTCGCCAAAACAGGGCTAAAAAACAGGTCATGGACATGCTGAATACCAACAACAAAAAGATAAATTTTTCTGTTTTTTCGACATCGTGCAAGAAAATAGACCAGTCAAAGTCAAGGATTTCCATCAAGCTGTGGGAGAAAAATAAGACAAACAGGATGGAGGTGAGAACAATAATTACATAGGCTTGTTTTTTCATCCTCTAACCACCTCCACATCTCCAATCATAGTGGTCAAGAAAATCTTGACACTCTTGTTACTCTTGAGATAGTCTCTCGTTTCTTGATGATAGTGTTCATTTCGGAGGGCTCGCTTGGGCTGATTGAAAAAAGTCAAATCACCATAGAGACAGTTAACGCTAAGGCTGACTTCAACATCTACAGGCACAATGATTCTGGTCGTTCCTACCATCTTTCTGAGGATAATGACATTATCGTGATTGGTTAGAATGACCCTCTCCAGATGAATAGTGTCCTTGCCCATGAGGCGAAAGAGATTGATATCATCAAACTGACAAGTCTGGTAGCTTGAAAAATGATGAAGATTTCCAAACCAACGATTTTTCTCTTTCTTAACCGTCACTACCTCTTCAAAAACCAAATTTGTCTGCTCTTTTTCCTGGTTCATCATCGGATAAAGAAGAAAGAGACTGTAGATGACCGCAACAAAAATAGCTAGAATCACAAAAGGATTGAGCATGACGATGAAAAAGAAGAGAATGGTTGCCACAACCAAAAGAAGATTATTCCCCTCTTTACCAGTGTAATAGCGAATCAAAAGTAAAAAGAGGAATAGAATCAGCAGAAAACGCGAAAAATGCTCTGATACCATCAAAATCAGAGCTCCCGTCAAAAGACAGGCTTCGATAAATAAAAAGATTTTAAATTTTCTCATACATGTATCCTCTCCCTTCTATTTTATCACAATTCAAAAAAGTCACCTCGGTCTGAAGATGGAAAAAAGGCGGTGGTTACGCCTTTTTCATCTGATCATTTGCTTCTTTTAGTTTGCCGTAAAGAATATAGTCTACGCTTTGCAAATCTGCTACGGTAGCACAATTAAGGGCACACATAATCAAACGCAAATCTGCTTTCCAGCTTTGGACAATGCCAATCACCTCTTCGACTGAATAGGTTTCAACCAATTCCAGAACTGTTCGAGACAGTCCCACAGCCTTGGCACCAAAGACCAGACACTTAATCATATCCAGCGGATTGCGAACGCCACCACTGACCAAGAGTTGAACCTTATCTTTCCAGTCTTTGGCATTGAGAAGGGCTTGCATAGTGGACTGGCCCCATTGATTGAGGTAGTCACGTTGACCACTGCGACGGTTTTCGATATAAGCAAAGCTAGTTCCACCACGACCTGATAGGTCGACAGTTCGAACCCCTAGTTCATAGGCTCTTTCAATGGTCTTTACATCCATCCCAAAGCCCACTTCCTTTAGGACAATAGGAACGGGGATTTGCTTGCTATAGTCTGCCAGATGCGATTGCCAGCTTCGAAACTTTCTTTCTCCCTCTGGCATGAGTAATTCCTGCATGACATTGACATGCACTTGTAGGAGAAGAGGACTCATCTCTTCTACAGTCTGAAGACCTAACTCGACAGGCTTGTCCAATCCAATATTGGTTCCAAGAAGGAGATTTGGATGACTAGACTTGACAGAAAATGAATCATCTGTTGGATCCTTGAGGGCTGCGCTATAAGAACCCGTCACAAACAAAATCCCACAGGCTTCCGCCACCTGAGCTAGTTTTTGATTGATTTCTCGTCCTTTATCACTTCCACCTGTCATGGCATTGATATAAAAGGGAAAGTCCCACTTTCGACCTGCAAACTCTGTAGACAAATCAATCTCATCCAAGTCGTAAAGAGGCAAGGAAGAATGAATCAGCTCCACCTCATCAAAGCTATTATAGGAACTTTTCTGTTCAAGGGCATAGCGAATATGCTCGTCCTTACGATTTGTCGTCATGTCCTATCCTTTCTTGGTATAAGAGCTCAATCCCCAGATCGGCCCAACGATTTTTTAGGGTTTCAGTTGATTGCGCATCAAAACTCAAGGCAATCCCACAGTCACCACCACCAGCGCCGCTACTCTTGGCAACAGCTTGCAAATCTTGACTGGCTTCTTTCAGTTGTCTGAGCGAAGGTGTGTAAATATCTGAGCTCAAGCCTTCTAAAAGTTGACTGGCTACTTCTACTTGCTCGATAACTTTTTCGGCTTTTCCTTGCTCCAAGGCTTCTACCAAAGTAGCTACCATTTTTTTTGAGGAAGTTAAAAAATTCTGATTGATGTTTTGCTTGATTTGCTTGACCATATCACTAGATACGGCCACTTCCTTGGTCCATCCTACTAGGAAATCACATTCTAGGGCAGGTTGTACGTGTGAGATTGAAAATCCCCAATCACGCTCCAAAACTGTCACCAAGTTTTCTTCTTCCAACCAAGCAGCCACCTTCTGGCGATCAAATGACTGGTAAAGAACCAAATCCTCTGCCACAATACAGGCAAGGTCTCCCATAGAACCATTGTCGCCTCGCTTGAGCAAGACCGCGCTAGCCAGCTTGAATAATAAATCCTGATCAACCGTAATATCATATAGAGCCAGTAGGGCCTTAATCACCAAGACAACGATGCTGCCACTAGAACCCAGACCAAACTTTTTCCCTTCCCGTTCCATTTTTCCTCGAATCTCTAGAGAAAAGGGTCTTAAATCCTGACCTCGATAAGTCAGGAAATCTTCCACTAAAGCAATCGTTTCTTGAATCAAGCTGTAGTCAGGATTTGGTGTCAAGTCCACTGCAAAATCAAACATATCCGAATAGATACGGTAGCTGTCAGAAAAAACAATCTCAGCCCTCATATAGATAGGAATAGCCTTTATCAAGGCTAACTGTCCTGGCTCTAGAATAGCATATTCACCTGCCCAATAGAGCTTTCCGCAAGTTTTAACAGCAATCATCTTGGCTCAAATCCTTTGTTTTTGACACAATCAAGCGATAACGCTGACTGAAAATTTCAGATAAATGCTCCAAGTCTTTCTCTTGACAAAGAACTTTGACATTGGGACCAGCATCCATGGTAAAGTAGCAGGCCTCTCCTTGCTCACGGAGCTGGCGAACAAAATCCATGGCTTCATAAGATGCATCTGTCAGATATGAAAAGGCTGGACTAGCAGTTTTTGTCGTAGCGTGCATAGCAAGGGCATTTTTCTCTGTTAGTTCCCCAACCTTGGCAAAGTCATTTTCTTTGAGGTAAACCAGCATATCCTGATAATCTTTCTCAGACTGGCGCACCCAGTCATCAAATGTCGTCGAAGTTTCCACACAAAGTTTCATACCGTCACGGCTAGAAATTGGTTTTTTCTTGTCTTCTAGCACCAACATAATCATAGCTAATTTCAAGTCTGTCTCTACAGGGTAAATTTCCCCACTATCCTTATCCCAGGCACCTAGCGGTCCATAAAAACTCCGAGAGGAAGACCCTGAGGCAAACTTGGCCTCCTGTGCCAACTGACTTCTATCCAATCCAAGCTTGAAATAAGCATTACAAGCCTTGACCAGGGCGGACAAACCACTAGAACTTGAGGACAGGCCCGCTGCCGTAGGCATATTGTTTTGAGTCTCGATACGAACAAATCCTTCACCATCTGGACGATAGCGGTCAATAATCTTGCTCATCTTGGCATGCTCCGCCTCATTTTGTAACTGGCCATTGATATAAAATGCATCAGCTGTCGCATCCGTCGGTAGAGATGACAAAGTCGTCTCCGTGTACATATTTTCTAAAGTCAGAGAGATACTGCTAGTAGCAGGCACCATCTCTTTTTCTTTTTTCTTTCCCCAATATTTGATAATAGCAATATTTGCGTAGGAACGTACTGTTACAGGCTCTCGATCCATGTCTGAACAGCTCCTTTCTCTTCTAATCTTTCTGCTAATTCTTGTGCATGTGTCAAATTGTCTGCCAAGGCTATGATACAGCCTCCTAGTCCACCACCGCTCATCTTGGCACCCAGAGCACCATGACTAAGCGCCGTTTCTACCAGATGGTCTGCCTCAGGGCTACTGACACCAATTTCTTTTAAATGTAAATGCGCTTGACTGAGGATTTGTCCCAGTCTTTCAACATCTTTTTGTGAAATCGCATCTTCTGCCTGCTGGGTCAATTCTCCCAAGGCATGTAAAAACGGTAGGGCGTCTTTCCCCTTACTTTGAACCACTTGGATGGCTTCACGGGTGTGACCATAAACGCCCGTATCTGCAATGACTAAATAGGCTGATAAATCCATCTCAAGCTCTGTAAATCCTACATTCTTAATAAAGCGAATAGGCTGGTCACTGAGACAGGTCTTAGCATCCAAACCACTTGGATTCATATGGGCAATCATCTCAGCCCGATTGACCAAGATTTCTAGTACATCATGAGGCAGATCAGCACCATAATAGTCAAATACCGCACGAATGGCCGCTATGCTGATAGCCGCTGACGAACCCATTCCCCGTTTTTCAGGGATAGCCGAGTCAATCTCACAGCGAATGCAGGCTTCTGTGATATCCAAATACTCTAGCGAAGCATAAACTGCCATGGACAAGGTATCCTCCTCATAGAGGCGCCAAGGACTTTCAGCAGGAACCACCTTACAAGTCACCTCCACCTCCAAAAGAGGTAAGGAAATAGCAGGATAACCATAAACGACCGCATGCTCCCCTATTAAAATAATCTTACTATGCGCCTGACCGACACCAAGTTTTTTTGTCATATTTTCCTTTTACTAGACGAATAAGCCGTCCCATTTTTCATACAAGTATTTATTCTTTCCTATCTATTTTATTATATTTTCACAAAAAAAGCGATTGTTTCCTTTACAATCGCTTCTTTCATTATTGAATCCATTCGCCATTATAATTGACAGAATAGCCATCTACGGTCGTACTCACTGCCAAAGCACCTGAGCTATAAGCATAGTACCATTTGCCATTGACCTGGAACCAACCAGTCTTCATATCTCCATTACTTGCATTTAGGTAGTACCAAGTTGAACCATCTTTATACCAACCAGTTGCCATAGCTCCTGATGAACGAAGATAGTACCACTTGTTACCAAGGTTTTGCCAACCAATTTTCATATCGCCATTTGGCTCATCTAAATAATACCAAGTCGAACCTTCTTGATACCAACCAGTCGCCATAGCTCCTGATGAACGGAGGTAGTACCAGTTATTACCTAGATATTGCCATCCTGTTCGCATAATGCCAGTTTCTGGGTCTAGGTAATACCATGGAGCAGGTTTGCTTCTATCAATGCCAAAAGTAACATGGAAATCTTGAGTCCAACCCTTAGCAACTTCACCAATTGGTAGTGGATTGTAAGAATCATCGCCAGAAATTCCTAGCTTATTTAAATAATACCAATTGCTGTCTTCATAAGTCCAACCTGTCTTTACAGCATAATTATTATCAAAATAATAAGTTCTCTTTTCAGCAGATAGAGGATATTGTTCACCGTATACTTTTCCTGTATTTTCAGACGTTTTTGCCTCTAGTACTTGTTTATCTGTTTGTTCTAGCAAAGCACCATCTTGTCCAAAATAGTACCACTTCTCCTGAAGGCCAATTTCGAAGACTGGACGATTATCAAATAAATTATCACGATAACCTGTTCCAGGAATTTCTAAGTATTGCCATCCAACTACCATTTCTCCTTTATCACCAAAATAGTAAGTTTTACCGTCTATTTTATGCCAATAGATTGCTTTATGATCATCTTTTACATAATATTTTCTATTATCCTTATCAACAAATTGGCCACCTGTGGTATCCGCAAATACAGTATTTGTAGCTAGCAAACCAAAGGAAAATACTGTCAGTCCAACTTGCATAGTTTTTTTCAAGATTTTCATCTATATACCCTCCAATATTAAATCCACTCACCAGATGAGGCGAAATTATAAACTTTACCATCGATAGTTTGGCTACCTGTAACCATTGCTCCAGAGGAATTGAGATAATACCAGTTTCCTCCTACTTTTATCCAACCTGTTTTCATGTCTCCATTAGTAGGATCTAGATAGTACCATGTTGAACCATCTTTCACCCAACTAGTTACCATAGCTCCTGATGAACGGAGATAGTACCACTTGTTACCAAGATATTGCCAGCCTGTTTTCATATCGCCATTTTCAGCATCTAAATAGTACCAATTTGAGCCTTCCTGATACCAGCCAGTTGTCATAGCTCCTGATGAACGGAGGTAGTATCACTTATTGCCAAGTTGTTTCCAACCAGTTTGCATGATACCAGTTGTTGGATCTAGATAGTACCAAGCTGAACCATCATTTATCCAACCTGTACGTATTTCACCACCAATATAGTCTTCTCCATTAATTTCTGTTTTAGCTAGATAATACCAGTTAGACTGGTCATAAAGCCAACCTGTCTTTAAAGAATGATCTTGATTAAAGTAATAGTTCGTGTAAAAACTCTTCTCTTCTTTATCTTCCGGATTTGTACGTTTTTCCCCATACTTTCTTCCAACACTGTCTTTAGTTTTAATTTCTAATGCTTTCCAACCAACAAACTCTTGTAGCACTCCATTTTTATCGAAGTAGTACCACTCTGACTTTGGAAAACCTTCTAATCTGATACCATTTGGGTAAGGACCAATTGTACTACCTTTAGATGGAAACGGAATATATTGCCAGCCGACAACCATCTCTCCAGATAGGGGATCAAAATAATAGTACTTACCATCAATCACTCGCCAGTAGGTTTCTTTGAGTTCCCCCTTCTTGTAGTAGGTTCTACCATTTTCTTGGACAAATTGCCAGCCTTCTGAATTAGCATCATCCGCCAATACTGCACTTGTCGCTAGCAAACCAAAGAAAAAGACTGCTAATACAATTTGCATCAATTTTTTTATTATTTTCATTAGATATATCCTCCTGCAAGAATTATAGTAAAAATTAAATTGTATGTCAATATGACGTCCTTAAAATCATATAATAACGAAACATATTAAAAATTGAAACAGTAGTAGTACACTTTGGCTTTGAAAATATTTTTAGAAATTATAGTATATTGAAACTATAATAGTACACCATGACTCCTAAAATATATCATATTAAATCTAGAATACTACATTGTGCATACTAAAATATTCCTAGAAATTAATTTGAATTTCCTAATCTATTTCTTCACATCTTATTTCACTCCACTATATTATGACGCGCTTACAGTCAGCCTTCAACTTCCTGAAATGCAAAAATCCCCTAGCAGACTTTCCTGCTAGGGGATTTTCTTATGAGAGGTACTTATTTAAGCTTTGAAAATCGGACTTATCATCTGATAATTATCAAATAATCTACCAATTAAGCTTCTTCGTCTTCTTTACGACGACGGCCTGCAAGACCAAGACCAAGTAATGCACTTGCGGTTGCTGCTACCATAGCTACAGTAGAATCTGCTGTACCAGTATTTGGCAACTCTTTCGCCCCTGCTTTCTTAGCTGGTGTTGTTGCATGTGAGCCTTGTTCAGCAGATGTAACTGCTTTATCAGCTGGTGCTACTGCATGTGAACCTTGTTCAGCAGATGTAACTGCTTTATCAGCTGGGATTACAGCTGTTGTACCATCTGGGAAGGTTACTGTTGTTGTACCATCTTTACCTACTTTAACATCTGTTGCTGTTGGGTTTGACTTCTTAACTGCTTCTGCTACCTTAGCTTTTTCTGCTTCAGTCAAGTTGCTTGGATCTACAACTGGTGTTACCGCTGGATCCTTAACTGCGTTATCTGATGATTTCTTAACTGCATCACCTGATGGAATAACAGCTGTGCTGCCATCTGGGAAGGTTACTGTAGTTGTACCATCTTTGCCTACTTTAACATCTGTTACTGTTGGGTTTGATTTCTTAACTTCGTCTG
>NZ_AJJL01000065.1 GCF_000257905.1 Streptococcus mitis SK579 | reverse complement strand
TCTTTGATTTTCATTGAGTATTAACTTACAGGTCAAAATAAAAAGAAAAGCACACCCCACACAAGACCACAAATATAGCCAACCACTACATCCTTGGGATAATGGACGCCACCTAAGACTCTCACTAGACCTAGGAAGGATGATAAGGTCAAACAAATCATCCCCATAGTTAGACTAGCATGCAAGCAAGTCATGGAAATAATAGTTGCTGAAAAGACATGTCGACTGGGCATTGACTGACCAGGACTATCTCTGTCAAGCAAGGGTTTAATAGTCCATTCCTCATAAGGCCTAGGGGCATTGATTTTCTTACGAAGAAAGGACAAAATCACAAAACCTGACGCTGGAATAAACAAATAGATTCCGACCTGTTTCTCAAGTCCCTCTTGGAAGTAGGTAGTGGCTAATAAGGTTAGATAAACTATAGGTATAACTACTGTCATAAACCGATTGAAAGTTCTTAACAAGCTCAGAAGAAAGGGCTTATTTCCAATGTTACCAGCGATGTGGTCATACCATTCTTGATAATTTTTCATATATTTTCTCATCACTTACTCAAATTTTATACTCAATAAAAATCAAAGAGCAAACTAGGAAGCTAGCCACAGACTACTCAAAGCACTGCTTTGAGGTTGTAAATAAGACTGACGGAATCAGTAACATATACGGCAAGACGAAGCTGACGCGGTTTGAAGAGATTTTTTAAGAGTATTGCTTAAAGGGAAGCATTTGTCTTCTAGTATAGTGCAGAAAAAGAAGGCCGTCAAGCCTTCTTTCGATTTATTCTTCTGCTTCATCTTCTGTAAACTGACTGTTATAGAGGTCAGCATAAAAGCCTCCTTGTGCCATCAACTCATCATGATTGCCTTGCTCGATGATATTTCCGTCTTTCATGACAAGAATCAAGTCAGCATTTCGGATAGTAGACAAGCGGTGGGCGATGACAAAGGAAGTTCTGCCTTCCATCAAACGATCCATAGCTTTCTGGATTAATTCTTCCGTCCGTGTATCAACCGAAGAGGTCGCCTCATCTAAAATCAAGAGTGGTGCATCTTTCAGCAAAGCACGAGCAATAGTCAAGAGTTGTTTTTGTCCGACAGATAAGGTCACTGTATCGTCCAAGACGGTATCGTAACCATCTGGTAGGGTCATAATAAAATGGTGAATCCCTACAGCCTTGCTGGCTTCAATCACGCGCTCATCACTAATACCTGTTTGGTTATAGATGAGATTGTCTCGGATAGTACCTTCAAAGAGCCAGGTGTCTTGCAAGACCATTGAAAAGGCATCGTGTACTTCTGAGCGCTTCATAGCCTTGGTATCCACGCCATCGATGCGGATACTTCCCTTATCAATCTCATAGAACTTCATCAAAAGATTGACAATAGTTGTCTTACCAGCCCCAGTCGGTCCGACAATGGCAACTTTTTGACCTGCATGAGCTGTCGCAGAAAAGTCATGAATAATCGTTCGCTCTGGTGTATAACCAAAGGAAACTCGATCAAAGACCACTTGACCTTTCATATCGCTCAATTGTCTTTCTTTATGGGATTCATCTTCCATTTCCTCTTCACCCAAGAATTCGAAGACACGTCCCATGGCCGCACTAGCCTGCTGAAGACTAGTAATCCCTTGGGCAATTTGTGAAAGAGGCTGAGAAAAGATACGAACGTAGGCCATAAAGGCAACGATAATCCCGATACTAATCTGACCATTCAGAGCCAAGGCTGCGCCAACGATAATCACCAAGGCATAGCTAAAGTTCCCAATGAACATCATAATCGGCATCATAATCCCTGAAATAAATTGAGATTTCCAGATACTATCATACAGACGATTGTTTAATTTCGCAAACTCTTCTTTCGTACTCTCGATGGCATTGTAACTGGTCACCACATTATGACCAGAGTACATTTCCTCCACATAGCCATTGACAGCTGCCAAATCCTGTTGCTGACTCTTAAAAAAGCCCTGTGATTTGCCCATAAAGATGGACACGAAAGCAAAGCCAACAAGAGTTGACACAACCGTCACCAAGGCTAAAATCCAGTTCATCCCAAACATGGTTACTAAGACTGCTAAAACTAATAAACTAGATGAAAGAACCGTTCCTAGACTTTGATTGAGGGACTGGGCTGCAGTGTCAATGTCATTGGTTACACGAGACAAGGTATCTCCTTGAGAATGTCCATCAAAATATCCCAATGGTAGGCTATTGATTTTCTCTGCAATCGCTCTTCTCAAACGCTCTGAAAATCGTTGAATGGCTGTTGTAAACAGAAAGGCCTGCAAATAATTTGATAGGAGTCCAATCACATAGATGACGGCTAAAAAACCACCAATAGTTGCAACCGCCGCGACATCCACACTTGTTTCCAGACCACTGGCAATGATATTAGTCATTTCCTTGATGCGGGTTGGGCCATAAACAGTAATGATATTGGATAGGATTGTTGCTAGAAAGGCTATCAGAAGGGCAAACTGGAGACCTGCAAGATAGGGTTTACTCTGTTTCCAGAGAGACATTTTTTTATTTTTCATGTTCCAATTCCTCCTTCGATAGTTGTGAATAGGCAATTTCTTGGTAAACTTCGTTATTAGCTAGAAGTTCCTTGTGGGTGCCTTGTCCCACGACTTTTCCTTGATCCAAGACCAAAATCAAATCTGCATCCATAATCGTTGAAATACGCTGTGCAACGATGAGTTTGGTCATAGACTTAGTTTTCTCTGCTAGCTCTTGGCGTAGGACACGGTCTGTCTTGTAGTCCAAGGCTGAGAAGGAATCATCAAAGATGAGTATTTCTGGTTTCCGAGCCAAGGCACGCGCAATGGCCAGACGCTGTCTTTGGCCGCCTGAGAAGTTGGTTCCTCCTTGGGCTACTTCTGACGCCAAGCCCGCTTCCTTGTCTTCGATAAAGTTCTTAGACTGGGCCAATTCCAAGGCTTGCCACATAGCTTGCTCACTAAGTGGTGATTCTTGACTCTGTCCAAAGTCTAAATTGTCCTTGACATCACCTGAAAAGAGAACCGCTTTCTGAGAAATATAACCAACCTTGTTGCGTAAATCATTCAAGTCATAGTCTTGAACATTGATACCGTCCACCAAAATCTCTCCTGCTGATACGTCGTAGAAACGTGGAATCAGATTGACCAGAGTTGATTTACCAGAACCTGTTGAACCAATAAAGGCCACTGTTTGACCAGTTTCTGCTTTAAAGCTAACATGTTCAACAACCGCCTCCGAATTTGCCGCATAGCGGAAAGTCACATCCTTAAACTCGACCTGACCTTTAAGAGTTTCATCAGCCAACTGCACTTGAGCAGGGTTTTGGATAGAAGAATGCAAATCTAAAACCTGATTAATCCGCTTAGCAGAGACCATAGTTCGGGGAAGAACGATAAAGAGTGCTCCCATGAGAAGGAAGCCCATGACAACCTGCATGGCATAAGACATGAAAACAATCATGTCACTAAAGAGAGGCAGACGCGCTATAGGAGCAGCATCGTTAACCACATAGGCCCCAATCCAGTAAATCGCCACACTCAAACCACTTGAAATCCCCATCATGATAGGGTTCAAAATAGCCATAAGACGGTTGACAAACAAATTCAAGCGTGTCAATTCATCATTTGCTGATGCAAATTTTTCATTTTGGTATTCTTCAGCATTGTAGGCGCGAACGACACGAATACCTGTTAAACTCTCACGAGTGATACTGTTCAGTTTATCTGTCAGCCCCTGAATCAAGGACTGTTTTGGAAAGGCTAGCGTCATCAAGACTGTCGTCATCAAAACGTTGACAATCACTGCCACAAGTACGGCCCAGAGCCAGTATTCTGAATGGCCTAAAATCTTCCCAATAGCCCAGATAGCCATAATCGGACCACGCGTAACTACTTGCAAGCCCATGGTAATCAACATTTGAACTTGAGTAATGTCATTGGTGGTACGAGTTAAAAGACTGGGAATAGAGAATTTCTTAATCTCTGTCTGCGAGTAATCCAAAACTCGGTTAAAAATATCACTTCTCAGCCTACTAGTATAAGAGGCAGCCACTCTGGACGCAAAAAATCCAACTGCAACTGCGGACAAGAAGGCCAGAAAGGACATTCCCACCATCATACCTGCTGGCTGCCATAACTCATCCAAGTTGGTTCCCTGAGTTCCAAGCAAATCCGTGATTTTAGAGATATAAGTTGGCACTTCTAACTCTAGATAGACCGAAAAGCAAGTAAAGAGAATGGCTAGTAAAATCATCCCCCATTCTTTTCCACTAATTCGTTTGGCTAATTTCTTCATTCTCTCCTCCTATTCCCTTGATATTTTCCTGTAGTTGACCGAGAACTTTCTCAAAAATCAGTAATTCATCTTCATCAATGTCTTCCATCAACTGCTTGTCTATTCGTTCAAAAAAAGCCTTAACCTCTTGCATCTGAGAACGTGATTTATCCGTCAAACGAACAAATTTTGCCCGCTTATCAACAGGACTCGCCTCCAATTCCACCAAACCATTTTGCACCATACGCTTGACCAAATTACTAGCAACAGACTTTGTAATATTGAGTTCCTGCTCGATATCTTTAATCAAGACCAAGTCTTGGTTTTTCTCACGATTATCCAAAAAACGCACAACCTGACCTTGAGGCCCACCCATAAATTCAATACCACAACGTTTGGCTTCCTTTTGCACCATCAGGTGAATCTGGTGACCAAAACGCTTAAAGACCAACATCGGTTTATCCATGATTGCTCCTTTCTAACTATCACATTTAGTTCTCCTAGGAACTAAATAAGTTTTCATGAGAACTATTTTACCACTTTGAAAAGAGATGTCAAGAAAAAAGTTTTCTAGAGAACTATTTTCTTGATTAAAAAAATCCCAAGTGAGTTTCTCACTTAGGATTATGTTTTCTATGTTGAATTAGAAGCCGTCTACGTTTGTGTAGATTTTTTGTACATCTTCGTCGTCTTCAAGGACGCTGTAAAGTTTTTCAAAAGTTTCAAGGTCATCGCCTGACAATTCCACTTCTGACTGAGGAATCATTTCCAATTCAGTCACTTGGAATTCTTCGATACCTGACTCACGGAGGGCAACGATAGCCTTGTGAAGATCTGTCGGCGCTGTATAAACAGTGATTGTTCCTTCTTCTGCTTCTACATCGTCCACATCTACATCTGCTTCTAGCAATTGCTCAAAGACGGCGTCCGCATCTTCACCAGCAAATACGATCACACCCTTATTGTCGAAGAGGTAAGAAACCGAACCTGAAGCACCCATGTTTCCGCCATTTTTACCAAAGGCAGCACGGACATTGGCTGCTGTACGGTTAACGTTGGAAGTCAAAGTATCAACAATCAACATAGAACCATTTGGTCCAAACCCTTCGTAACGTCCTTCTGTAAAGGTTTCGTCTGTGTTTCCTTTGGCCTTGTCCAAAGCTTTATCGATAACGTGTTTTGGCACTTGGGCTTGTTTGGCACGGTCGATAACGAATTTCAAAGCTGAGTTTGATTCTGGATCTGGATCACCTTTTTTAGCTGCTACATAGATTTCTACACCAAATTTTGCATATACTTTAGAGTTAGCTCCATCTTTAGCCGTTTTCTTGGCTACGATATTGGCCCATTTACGTCCCATTAGGAATCTCCTTTTTTCACATTTTAATCTTTCTTATTATAACACAAGTTTTTTCGATTTTCACTAGAGGAAATAGATTTTATTCAGCAAATCGAGCTATGATGACAGTTTTGTTGCCAAGATGGCCTTGCCTTCTTTTATCAAGGGATGACGGAACAGTGAAAAGTACAGTTGAATGGTCATGGCAACCCAGATAAGGGGTTCACAAAGGATAACACCCCTATAGCCCGCCCAAGGAATAATCAAGACCACAAAAGCGATTTTCCCAATTAGTTCAATAAAACTAGAAACCAGAGGAAGGACCTTTTGTCCCAAGCCCTGCAAGCAATTGCGATAAATCAGCAAAAGACTCAAAATAGGATAAAAGGCTGAACTGATCTGCAAGTAGAGGCTTCCATTTTCTACTAAGTAGCTATCTGTCGAACTAGCCAAGAAGGAAACCAAGGCTGGACTGACAAAAAAGAGGAAGATACAAACAAAAACTGCCCAGGACATACTTAAACGACTGCCGATTCTAAGACCTTGGACAATGCGGTCTGGGCGCTTAGCACCTAAATTCTGAGAAGCAAAGGTCGTCATCGATGCAGAAATAGCGGTCATAGGAAGAAGGGCAAAGGCCATAATACGTCGAGCTGCCGTCTGGGCGCTAATAATCACGGCACCAAAGGTATTAACAGAAGATTGCAAAATCACACTGCCAATAGATACAATTGAACTCATCAAGCCCATAGCCAAACCTTGTTCCAAGAGATCCACGTACAAGGTCTTATCCCATTTGAAATGCTTGAGCTGAGGGAGTAGCTCAGGCACACTCTTACGGATATAATAAAAGCAAAGAACCGCTGATAAGCCTTGCGAAATAATGGTAGCAAGTCCCGCGGATTGAACTCCCAGATGCAATTGCGTAATAAAATACAAATCCAAAACCACATTGACCAAGGCAGAAAAAATCAAAAATCCAAGGGCAGCTAGACTGTCCCCAATAGACCGCAACAAGCCTGCAAAAAGATTATAAGCAAAGCTGACACCAACACAAGTCACAATCATAGAAATATATTGATAGGACTGGGGAAGGATTTCTGCAGGAGTATCTAAATATTGCAAGAGTGGATACAGACCGACAAATCCCAGCAGCATAACTACAATACTCAAAAGAGCACCTAAAATCCAGATGGCTGCTACTGCTTCCTTGATTTTTGTAAAATTTCGAGCACCATAATAACGGGCAATGACAATCCCCATGCCATTGCCAACACCAAGAGTAAAACCTACAATCAGGTCAAAAATCGCTGTTGTCGCTCCTACTGCAGCCAAGGATTCTTGACCAAGAAAACGCCCAACAATCAAGACATCAGCAGTATTATAGAGCTGTTGAAAAATATTTGACAGCAAGATTGGGAAGGCAAAACTCAAAAGAGAAGGAAGAATCGGGCCATGAATCAGGTCCACTGTTCGTTTTTTATTCATAAGGCTATTATATCAGCTTTCTAGAGGAGCGACAAGAAACAGCAAACTATAGATGATCTAAAAACTTGAATCAAAAACCAAAAAAGCAGCGGATGTTCTCCACTACTTTAACAGCTTATTCTTCAATTTCGATTTCAAGCTCGTCGCCTAGGTCAAGAGTTACTTCTTCATTCACAGAATCTGCTTGAACTGCTTCATCTTTTTTGGTTTCAACACCTTCTACAGAAGCTTCTTCCCCATCAATCAAACCAAATTGAACACGGACTTGATGGTCAATCTCATCAAAGACTTCTGGGTGATCTGCCAAGTATTTCTTAGCATTTTCAGAACCTTGCCCGATTTTCTCATCCTTGTAAGAGTACCAAGCTCCTGCTTTTTTGATGATATCCAAATCGCTTGCGATCTTCAAGAGTTCACCAGTCTTAGAAATCCCTTCTCCGTACATGATTTCAACGAAGGCTTCCTTAAATGGTGGAGCCACCTTGTTTTTCACGACCTTAATCTTGGTTTCCTTGCCGACATTGGTATCTTTTTGGTCTCCAGTTCCCTTGATTTGTGTGCTTCCACGAACATCCAAGCGAACTGAAGCATAGAATTTCAGAGCACGTCCACCAGGAGTTGTTTCTGGATTTCCAAACATAACCCCAACTTTTTCACGCAATTGGTTGATGAAAATAGCAATTGTTTTGGTTTTATTGATAGAAGCACCAAGTTTACGCATGGCCTGGCTCATCATACGAGCTTGCAGACCAACGTGGCTATCTCCGATATCTCCATCAATTTCCGCACGAGGTACAAGGGCAGCAACTGAGTCAACCACGACAAGATCAACTGCACCTGAGTCAATCAATTTTCCTGCAATTTCAAGACCTTGCTCTCCTGAGTCTGGTTGAGACAAGAGTAATTCGTCAATGTTAACACCAAGGGCCGCAGCATAAGCTGGATCGAGGGCATGTTCCGCATCGATAAAGGCTGCAATACCACCTTCTTTTTGCGCTTGTGCAACTGCATGAAGGGCAACTGTTGTCTTACCAGATGACTCTGGTCCATAGATTTCAATGATACGTCCCTTAGGATAACCACCTGAACCAAGGGCAATGTCAAGAGCCAAAGAACCTGAACTCATCACTTGCACCTTTTGCTCCGCACGTTCACCCAAACGCATGATTGAACCTTTACCAAAGTCTTTCTCAATCAATTTAAGAGCATCATTCAAGGCTTTTTCACGTTCAGCCCCGAATTTTTTCGAAATTTCATCTAATTTTTTTGGTTTTTTCGCCATTCTATTCTCCTACATTCTAATGGTCCTCAGACCTATCTACTATTATATCAAAAGTTAATCACTTAATAAAGCCTTGCGAACTAGGTTAAAGGCATGCATAACCGCAATGTGGCGTACATCTGCTCGACTTCTGCCTCCAATATTCACCTTGATGACCTCAGTTCCTTGTTCCTGAGCCAAGCCTATAAAGACTGTCCCAGCTGGGTGCCCTTCTAGGCTATCTGGTCCTGCCACTCCAGTCAAACTAAGGCCAAAATCAGACTGGGTCTTGCTTCGTGCCTGCTCAGCCATCTTCTGAGCTGTAAATTCAGACACCACACCATATTCTTCCAAATCCTTAGCAGGAATATCCAACATCATTGATTTTTCCTCCAAGCTATAGGTCACAAAACCACCCTTAAATATACTTGAAGCACCCGAAAAATCAGCCACGGTAGCTTGGAAAAGACCTGCCGTCAAGCTCTCTGCTGCCGTGATGGTTTTGTCCTGTTTTTTCAATTCTTCTACCACAATACTGGCTAAACTAGTTTCTTCCCCATAACCATAACAAAGGTCTTGTAAAGAAAGACCTTCAAAAGTCTGGCGATTCAAGATTTGATTTTCCAAGTTATTCAACGCTTGATTCGCCTCTTCTTGACTGCTAGCTTTTGTTGACAAGCGCAGTGTTACCTCTCCTGTCTTTGCATAAGGCGCCAAGGTCGGATCTGTTTGATTATCAATCAAATCAGCCAAAACCGTCACCAGCTGGCTCTCGCCAATTCCAAAGAAACGAAGAACTCGGGAATACAGCTTTCTCCCTGTCATCAACTTAGGTAGAAGTTGGTTTAAGACCATCGGTTTCAATTCACTTGGTGGACCTGGAAGGACAACGTAGGTCACTCCATTGACTTCCAAAATGCCTCCCACAGCCAGTCCTGTTTCGTTGGGCAGTGGAGTCGCTCCTTCTACAATTTGAGCTTGTCTTTCGTTATTCGGTGTTCGGGCATAGTCTGGTCTCTGGGCAAAAAAGACATCCAACTTCTCCTGCGCCTGAGGGTCAAAGACTAATTCTTTCCCTAAAAATTTAGCTAGAGTTTGTTTGGTCAAATCGTCCTCAGTTGGCCCCAAACCACCTGTCAAAATCACCAAACTACTACGTTGACTGGCAATCTCAAGCAAAGACAAGAGACGAGCTTCGTTGTCTCCTACAGCTGTTTGAAAATAAACATCTACCCCAATCTCTGCTAGTTTTTCCGATAAAAACTGAGCATTGGTATTGACAATCTGTCCTGTCAAAATCTCTGTTCCAACAGCAATAATTTCTGCTTTCATGTTTCCTCCTACCTATCTATTCGTATTTTTTTGAAAAAATCGCAGGAAATTTCCCACGATTGATTTTTTTTTATTTATAGTAAGAAAGTTAGTTGTCTTCGTCACCAACGGGTGTTCGTCCAAATAAATCTTCAAATAAGACAACATTTGTTTCAAGCTGAGTGACTTCTTCTTGTCCCAAAGAACGTCTCAAAAGATTCTGCATTTCCAACATGTGGTTTCTCGTAACAATTTGATAAGAAATGCCTTGTAGCATCTCCCCTTCACCCTTCAACTGTTGTGTTTCAATGGTTTTAAATGAATCTTTGTAGCCCAACAAGCTTGGAATACTTTTCGCAGATAAATCGATATTAGTCTGCATATTAGTACTTAGGGCTTTTAAGATAGACTGATAGTGACTGATACTATTTAAACTAAGAACTTTTTCAACAACTTTTTGAATGACTTCACGCTGACGCTTCTGACGTCCGTAGTCTCCTTCTGGGTCTTGATAACGCATGCGCGAATAAACAAGCGCTTCTTCTCCATTTATTGTCTGCTCTCCAACACCGATAGAAATGGTGTTAAATTCTTCTTGGTCACTGATAGAGATTGGGAAACCTAGTGTATTATTGACCGTAATACCTCCCACTGCATCGACTAATTGTTGCAATCCTTGCATATTAACCATAATGTAGCGATCGATATGGATATTCATCATCTTTTGAATTGTTTCTATCGCAAGTTCTGCACCACCACCAGCATAGGCAGCGTTTAGCTTCGCTTCTTCAATACTACCATCTTTATGTTGAATTTTAGTCAGGATATCACGTTCCAAACTCATCATCGTCGTTTTCTTTGTGTGAGGATTGACAGTCAGCAAAATCATACTGTCACTATTTCCAGCCCATTGATCTGTACGCTCTACATTCCCAGTATCAACCCCCATTAACAGAATGGTCAAAGGTTCAGTTGCTTCGATAACCTTAGTTTCTTCTCCGATTTTTTTATAGGTTTTTGCCAAAGTCTCTGTACCTTGCTGATAAATAGTATAAGCAAAAACACCGACACCCAAAACTGTCACAGCTAGAAAAGCTAGCACCATTCCAATAATTTTTTTAACCATATTTCTACTAATCTATCAGTTTACCCATCAAGTAAACATCGATAAATTTCCCTTCTTCTATATATGCTCCACGCTCTTGGCGACCTTCAATTACAAAGCCATGCTTTTGATAAAGATGAACTGCTGCTTGATTACGAGTTTGGACAGTCAGTTGGAGACGACGCAGAATACCACTTGCTTGTGCCCACTCTATCGCTTCTTCTATCAACAAACTTCCCAAGCCATTATTCCAATATCTTTTTCCAATCACAATAAAGAGATCTCCAATATGACGGACTCTCTTGCGCTGGTCAGCTGTAATATTTACAATACCAGCAATTTTATCATTTAAGAATGCAAGTAAGGTTATCTGATTGTCCGAACTAGCTTGCTTGTTGAGGAATACTTCCATCTCCTCACTGGTCAAGAGGATACCATCTCCGTCTAAGCTGGTAAAATCTGTCTCCAAACTCACACGATTTAAAAACGTCACTAATTCAGCCGCATCATTAGGCTCTGCTTCTCTAATGAGCAATTCATACTCCATATTGAAGCTCCTCTAAGAGTTTTTCTGCACGCAAACCCTTTGCTTGGAAATGTAATCTGCGACCGTCTCCTTCTTTTAAAATTTCCAATTCTAAATAAGTATCGGGTGAGGCACCTCCTAAGAGATTTCCCCACTCAATGACAGTCACGCCTCCACCAAAGAGAAACTCATCCAAGTCGATAGAATCAGCATCCCCCTCAATACGATAAACATCTAAATGGTAAAGGGGAAGACGACCTTCATACTCTCTTACGATAGTGTAGGTCGGACTCTTAATCATCTGAGTAATCTGTAACCCTTTAGCAAGCCCTTTTGTAAAGGTCGTTTTACCTGCGCCCAGTTCACCAGTTAAGATTACAACATCATTCTTTTCTAATAGATGACCCAAACGCTCCCCTAAGGCTTGCAGCTCTTCTTCATTTTTTGTGTACATATTCTTATTATACCAAAAACTTTTCTTTTGTGTCTATTTTCCTGCTAAACTTACCATCATAACATCCATAAAAACAGGCTTTCCCTAAAAGAAAATGAGCGTAGCAATGACCAATACAAGATCTCGGAAAATATGACCATAAAAAGAAACTTCCTTCTTAACCGAATTTGGGACAAGATAGGCTGCAAAAAACAAGCCCAGTCCAATATAAATCAGAAGAGAGACAATGGTCATTGGATTTCTTAAGAAGAGAAGTGTTGCTAAAATAGTCACCAACACTGTCTTTTTTCTATCTAGCATAGCAAGCAAATCGCGCATGTATTTTTTCAAGGGTAAAAAAATCAACAAATCTAGCCCAAATAGAAAGAAAAAGGATGGCAATAAAAAGTCAACTAATTCTTGCTGCAACGTATTTTTGATGAACAAGTTATCTGACAGGACAAGAACAGCTCCTAACAAATTAATTAAGAGCAGGATACTGTAAAGAAGCTTCACTGACTTCTTACTAGCTAGGACACTATGAACTTCTTGCTTACGAGTATAAAGATAATTTACTCCAGCACAGATTCCTGAAACGAAGACCATACTTCCGATGAAAAAAGCTGTACTTTGTTTAAAGGACAAGATGCATTCCTTCCATAGGAAACAGCTACTCAAACTGATTTGAATTAAAGCTAACAAAAATAAGATTCTCATTGATTTCATCTTTTCTCTCCCCTCCTACCAATCATTATACTCGGAGAAAAGAGAGAACTGTTTTCAATCTTCTCAAATGTCTCCTTTTAGACGCTAAACAAACACGAAAGGCTAAACTTGAAATCAAAAAACGCACCATATCAAAAACTAAAAAGTTTGATATCATGCGTCATGTCTTAAACTAATTGACTATACTTTCTATTCAAATGAGCTTTCAACCAATTGATTGAGCCAATCCACTCTTAAAACCAAAGAGCAATTTCTCGCTTAGCTGACTCTTCTGAATCTGAACCATGTACAACATTTTGAATAGCTTGGTTTTCACCAGCCGCTTTTGCAAAATCACCTCGAATCGTCCCTGGTAAAGCTTCTTCTGGACTAGTCGCACCCATCATAGTCCGCCAAGTTTCGATTACTTTGGGACCAGAAATGATACCTACAAGAACCGGTCCTGAAGTCATGAATTCACGAATCGGTGGGTAAAAACTCTGACCAACCAAGTCCTGATAGTGCTGGTCAATCAACTCTCCTGAAAGCTGTGAACGCAACTCCAATTTTTCAATTGTAAATCCACGTTGTTCGATGCGTTTCAACACTTCACCCACTAGCCCTCTTTTTACACCGTCTGGTTTAATGATAAAAAATGTTTGTTCCATACCTGTCTCCTTTGTCAGCTTCTTTCTTTTATACTCTTCGAAAATCTCTTCAAACCACGTCAACGTCGCCTTGCCGTAGGTATGGTTACTGACTTCGTCAGTTCTATCTACAACCTCAAAGCAGTGCTTTGAGCAACCTGTGACTAGTTTCCTAGTTTGCTCTTTGATTTTCATTGAGTATTATTTTACCACATTTCATGGAAAAATGGAGAAAGTTTTCAGAAAAGAGAAAGAGAACCCTAAGGCTCTCTCATTTCTTTTATTCCACAGTTTCAACGGCAGTATCCACAACTACTTCTGTTGTTTCTTCATTTCCTTCTTCCTCTACTGGAGGGTTAAGGTATTCTTCTTCGTTGATAGCATGTGGTTCAAGGTTACGGTAACGGGCCATACCAGTACCTGCTGGGATGATCTTACCGATGATAACATTTTCTTTAAGTCCAAGGAGATGGTCTTTCTTACCACGGATAGCCGCGTCAGTAAGGACACGAGTTGTTTCCTGGAAGGAAGCCGCTGACAAGAAACTGTTGGTTTCAAGTGAGGCTTTGGTAATTCCCATAAGGACTGGGCGACCAGTCGCTGGAACACCACCTGCGATAAGGACATCTTTATTGGCATCTGTAAAGTCATTGATATCCATGAGGGTACCCATGAGAAGATCTGTGTCACCTGGATCCATAACACGGACTTTACGGATCATTTGACGAACCATTACCTCGATGTGTTTGTCTCCGATTTCTACCCCTTGGCTACGGTAAACTTTTTGTACTTCACCGAGAAGGTAAGTTTCAACTGACAAGACATCGCGAACTGCAAGGAGACGTTTTGGTTGGATAGAACCTTCTGTAAGAGCAGCACCACGCGCTACTTGGTCTCCAACTTCGACACGCATACGAGCGGTAAATGGAACGACGTATTCACCTTCGCCAGTTTCACCCTTAACAAAGACTTTCTTAGTACGAGTTGAAGCATCTTCTTCGATAGCGGTAACTTGTCCTTTAACCTCTGTGATAACCGCTTCCCCTTTAGGATTGCGGGCTTCAAAGATTTCTTGGACACGAGGAAGACCCTGAGTGATATCGGTATTTGAGGCAACCCCACCCGTGTGGAAGGTACGCATTGTAAGCTGTGTACCAGGTTCCCCGATAGATTGGGCAGCGATTGTACCAACTGCTTCACCAACTTCAACCGCATCACCAGTCGCCAAGTTGATACCATAACAGTGACGGCAGACACCGTGACGAGTGTTACATGTAAATACGGAACGGATAGTCACTTCTTCCACACCAGCATTGACAATTTCACGCGCCTTGTCTTCTGTAATCAACGCATTTGGACCGATAATCACTGCACCAGTTTCTGGATGTTTAACAGTTTTCTTAGTGTAACGACCGTTGAGACGTTCTTCAAGAGACTCGATCATCTCTTTTCCTTCTGCGATAGAGCGGATCAAGAGACCACGGTCAGTTCCACAGTCGTCCTCACGGATGATAACATCTTGGGCAACGTCAACCAAACGACGAGTCAAGTAACCTGAGTCGGCTGTCTTAAGGGCCGTATCGGTCATACCTTTACGCGCACCGTGAGTTGAGAAGAACATTTCCAATACCGACAAACCTTCGCGGAAGTTTGAAAGGATTGGCAATTCCATGATACGTCCGTTCGGAGCAGCCATCAGACCACGCATACCGGCAAGCTGTGAGAAGTTTGAGATGTTACCACGGGCTCCAGAGTCCATCATCATAACGATTGGGTTCTTAGGATCTTGGTTGGCAATCAAACGTTTCTCTAGTTTTTCACGGGCAGCACGCCATTCAGCTGTAACAGCATTGTAACGCTCATCGTCTGTGATCATACCACGACGGAATTGTTTTGTGATTTGTTCTACACGTTTATGTGATTCTTCAATGATTTCAGCCTTGTCATCAACGACTGGGATATCAGCAATACCCACTGTTAATCCTGCAAGAGTTGAGTGGTGGTAACCGAGGTTCTTCATGCGGTCAAGTAGGGCAGAAGTTTCTGTCGTACGGAAACGTTTGAAGATTTCAGCGATGATATTTCCAAGGTTTTTCTTCTTGAATGGAGGGTTGAGTTCAAGTTTGCTGATTGCTTCCTTGATATCTCCACCAAGTGGCAAGAAATATTTAGCTGGAACGCCTTCTGTCAAGTTGGCATTGTTTGGTTCTTGCAAGTATGGTAGACCCTCTGGCATGATGTCGTTGAAGAGGATTTTACCAACTGTTGTAAGCAAGACCTTGTGTTTTTGCTCTTCTGTCCAAGGCTTGTTGAGGCTGTCTGTTGCGATACCAACACGTGAGTGAAGGTGAACATAACCATTACGGTAAGCCATAACCGCTTCGTCACGGTCTTTGAAGACCATTCCTTCACCTTCACGACCAGCTTCTTCCATGGTCAAGTAGTAGTTACCCAAAACCATGTCCTGCGATGGAGTAACAACTGGTTTACCATCTTTGGGGTTCAAGATGTGCTCAGCAGCTAGCATGAGGATACGAGCTTCTGCTTGGGCTTCTTCTGAAAGCGGTACGTGGATGGCCATTTGGTCCCCGTCAAAGTCGGCATTATAGGCTTCACAGACAAGCGGGTGCAAGCGAAGGGCCTTACCATCAATCAAGACAGGCTCGAAGGCTTGGATACCCAAACGGTGAAGGGTCGGTGCGCGATTCAAAAGCACTGGGTGTTCTTTAATCACTTCTTCAAGAATATCCCAGATACGCTCATCTCCGCGTTCCACCAAGCGTTTAGCCGCTTTGACGTTTTGCACGATATCACGAGCGACGATTTCACGCATAACGAATGGTTTAAAGAGCTCGATAGCCATTTCACGTGGCACACCACATTGGTACATCTTAAGAGTTGGACCAACGGCGATAACGGAACGTCCTGAGAAGTCAACACGTTTACCGAGCAAGTTTTGACGGAAGCGTCCTTGTTTACCTTTAAGCATGTGGCTCAATGATTTCAATGGACGGCTACCTGGTCCTGTGATTGGACGACCGCGACGACCATTATCAATCAAAGCGTCAACCGCTTCTTGAAGCATACGCTTCTCATTTTGAACGATGATACCTGGTGCATTCAACTCAAGCAAGCGAGCTAAACGGTTGTTACGGTTGATAACACGACGGTAAAGGTCGTTCAAGTCAGATGAGGCAAAACGGCCACCATCCAACTGCAACATTGGACGAAGATCTGGTGGGATAACTGGAAGGATGTTGAGAATCATCCATTCAGGTTTGTTTCCAGACTTGTAAAAGGCATCCAACACATCCAAACGACGGATTGCTTTGATACGTTTTTGTCCAGTTGCTGTTTTCAATTCTTCTTTAAGTTCAGCAATTTCTTTTTCAAGATCTACTTGTTTCAAAAGGTCTTGGATAGCTTCGGCACCCATTTTGGCAACGAATGATCCATAACCATACTCACGCAAGCGCTCACGGTATTCGCGCTCTGTCATGATAGACTTGTGCTCAAGTGGTGTGTCCTTAGGATCAATCACCACATAAGCCGCAAAGTAGATAACTTCCTCGAGGGCACGAGGGCTCATATCAAGGGTCAAGCCCATACGGCTTGGAATTCCCTTGAAGTACCAGATGTGAGATACAGGAGCTTTCAACTCGATGTGTCCCATACGCTCACGACGAACTTTCGTACGCGTTACTTCAACCCCACAACGGTCACAAACAATCCCTCTGTAACGAATGCGTTTGTACTTACCACAAGCACATTCCCAGTCTTTTGTAGGACCAAAGATAACTTCATCAAAGAGTCCTTCACGTTCTGGTTTCAAGGTACGGTAATTGATTGTTTCAGGTTTTTTAACTTCTCCATAAGACCATGAACGGACTTTACTTGGAGAAGCTAGGGTGATTTGCATACTTTTAAAACGATTTACATCAACCACTATTTCTTCCCTTTCTATTCTAAGTGAACTGCTTATTCTTGTTCAGCAGCTTCTTCTGTTTCTTCCGCTTTTGCTTCTTTCTCAGCTTCTTCAGCTTCAAAGGCTGCTTTAGCCTCTTGTGCTGCTTTTTCGCGGGCTTTTTCAAGGTCATCTACGTGGATGACATCTTCGTCCATTCCTTCATCCAAGTCACGAAGTTCCACTTCTTGGTCATCTTCATCAAGGACGCGCATGTCAAGACCAAGAGATTGCAATTCTTTTACAAGAACTCGGAAGGATTCTGGAACACCTGGTTTTGGAATTGGTTTTCCTTTTGTAATAGCTTCATAAGCTTTCAAACGTCCGTTGATATCGTCAGACTTGTAAGTCAAGATTTCTTGAAGGACATTTGACGCACCGTAGGCTTCAAGAGCCCAAACCTCCATCTCACCAAAACGTTGTCCACCAAACTGAGCTTTACCTCCAAGTGGTTGTTGGGTAACGGTTGAGTAAGGTCCGACTGAACGCGCGTGCAATTTATCGTCAACCATGTGGTGGAGTTTGATCATGTACATGACTCCGACAGAAACACGGTTATCGAATGGTTCACCTGTACGTCCATCGTAAAGAATCGTTTTGGCATCACTATCCATACCTGCTTCTTTAACAGTTGACCAAAGGTCTTCAGAACTTGCTCCGTCAAAGACTGGTGTTGCGATGTGAATACCAAGAGTACGAGCCGCCATACCAAGGTGGAGCTCCATAACCTGACCGATATTCATACGTGATGGCACCCCAAGTGGGTTCAACATGATATCGACTGGAGTTCCGTCTGGAAGGTAAGGCATATCTTCTACGGGAACGATACGAGAGACAACCCCTTTGTTTCCGTGACGTCCGGCCATCTTATCTCCGACCTTGATTTTACGTTTTTGAGCGATGTAGACGCGAACCAGCATGTTAACACCTGATTGCAACTCATCTCCATTTGCACGTGTAAAGATCTTAACATCACGAACGACACCATCGGCACCGTGTGGTACACGAAGAGAAGTGTCGCGCACTTCACGAGACTTGTCTCCGAAGATAGCGTGCAAGAGACGTTCTTCAGCCGAAAGGTCTTTCTCACCCTTAGGTGTTACTTTACCTACAAGGATATCGCCTTCTTTAACCTCAGCACCGATACGGATAATACCCATTTCGTCAAGGTCTTTGAGGGCATCTTCACCAACGTTTGGAATTTCACGAGTAATTTCTTCAGGCCCAAGCTTTGTATCGCGTGTTTCTGATTCGTATTCTTCAAGGTGGACAGATGTGTAGACATCGTCTTTCACCAAGCGTTCGCTCATGATAACGGCATCCTCGAAGTTGTAACCTTCCCAAGTCATGTAGGCAACGATTGGGTTTTGCCCAAGCGCCATTTCTCCATTTTCCATAGAAGGTCCGTCAGCGATGAAATCGCCTTTTTCAACGACATCACCAACTTTAACAAGCGTACGTTGATTGTAAGCAGTACCTGAGTTTGAACGACGGAATTTTTGGATGTGGTAAACATCTAGCGAACCATCCTCACGACGAACCTCTACCTTGTCTGCATCTGCGTAAGTAACTTTACCATCATACTGAGCAATCACAGCCGCTCCAGAGTCGTGGGCTGCCTGGTATTCCATACCAGTACCAACGTAAGGTGCTTGAGGATTGATCAACGGCACAGCCTGACGTTGCATGTTGGCTCCCATGAGGGCACGGTTGGAGTCATCGTTTTCCAAGAAAGGAATACATGCTGTCGCAACGGCAACTACCTGTTTTGGTGAAACGTCCATATAGTCAACAACATTAGCTGGATACTCTTGGTTGACCCCTTGGTGACGTCCCATGACAACTTTCTCAGCAAAGGTTCCATCTTCATTTAGACGAGAATTAGCCTGTGCTACAGTAAATTCATCTTCTTCATCGGCTGTCAACCAAACGATTTCGTTCGTGACAACACCTGTTTCGCGGTCAACCTTACGGTATGGTGTTTGAACAAAACCATATTTGTTCAAGTGTCCATAAGATGACAAGTTATTAATCAAACCGATGTTAGGTCCTTCAGGTGTCTCGATTGGACACATACGACCGTAGTGAGTGTAATGCACGTCACGAACTTCATATCCAGCGCGGTCACGTGTCAAACCACCAGGACCTAAGGCTGACAAACGGCGTTTGTGAGACAACTCAGAAAGCGGATTGTGTTGGTCCATGAACTGTGACAACTGTGATGAACCAAAGAATTCTTTAACTGCAGCTGTTACAGGACGGATATTGATGATTTGTTGTGGTGTCAAGACTTCGTTGTCCTGAACAGACATACGTTCACGGACATTACGTTCCATACGAGAAAGTCCCAGACGTACTTGGTTAGCAAGCAATTCACCGACCGCACGGATACGACGGTTTCCAAGGTGGTCGATATCATCTACACGGCCAAGTCCTTCAGCCAAGTTGAGGAAGTAGCTCATCTCAGCAAGGATATCTGCAGGAGTGACGATACGAACCTTGTCATCTGGATTGGCATTACCGATGATCGTTACAACACGGTCTGGATCAGTTGGAGCAACAACCTTGAATTTTTGAAGAACAACTGGCTCTGTTACTACGGCAGCATCATTTGGAATGTAGACAATCTTGTTCAAGTCGCCATCCAAATAGCTTTCAATGCTTTCAATCACACTGCGAGTCATGATTGTACCAGCTTCTACCAAGATTTCTCCAGTTTCAGGGTCTACCAATGGCTCTGCAATGGTTTGGTTGAGCAAACGTGTTTTAACATTGAGTTTTTTATTAATTTTGTAACGACCAACTGCTGCCAAGTCATAGCGACGTGGGTCAAAGAAACGAGCTACCAGCAAGCTACGTGAGCTTTCAGCAGTCTTAGGTTCACCTGGACGAAGGCGTTCGTAGATTTCTTTCAAGGCTTCGTCTGTACGAGAGTCCATTGGGTTCTTGTGGATATCTTTTTCAACAGTGTTGCGAACCAATTCGCTGTCACCAAAAATATCAAAGATTTCATCATCACCTGAGAAACCAAGCGCACGAACCAAGGTTGTAAATGGAATCTTACGAGTACGGTCGATACGAGTGTAGGCGATATCTTTTGAGTCGCTTTCAAGTTCCAACCAAGCTCCACGGTTAGGGATAACCGTTGAACCGTAGCCCACTTTACCGTTTTTATCTACTTTGTCGTTAAAGTAAACACCTGGTGAGCGGACCAACTGAGATACGATGATACGTTCACCACCATTGATGATGAAAGTACCCATTTCTGTCATGATTGGGAAATCGCCAAAGAAAACTTCTTGGGTCTTAATTTCGCCTGTTTCTTTATTGATTAAGCGGAAGGTTACAAAAATTGGTGCTGAGTAACTAGCATCGTGGATACGAGCTTCTTCTAGCGTGTATTTTGGTTCCTTGATTTCATATCCAACAAATTCCAACTCCATGGTGTCTGTGAAGTTTGAAATTGGCAATACATCTTCAAATACTTCCTTAAGACCGTGGTCTAGGAAAGCTTTGAATGAATCAGTTTGAATTTCAATCAAATTTGGTAAGTCAAGAACTTCTTTGATTCTTGAAAAACTACGACGGGTACGATGTTTCCCGTATTGAACGTCATGTCCTGCCAAGATGATTCTCCTTTGTAAATAAGTTCCAAGCCTTTTCAATCAGGCTTTCTAATCGTCATATGGTTGTAAAACCCCTATCACCGCGTCCCTTTGATGAATTTTCAGAATCTTTAAGTCTTTGTTACAAATAATCAAAATCCTGAAAAAAAGCACAAAAAGAGCAGCTAAATCTGACTTTTTCAGAAGATTTAACTGCTGTGAGCCTTGTCTGGACAATATTTCAGACAAAACCTACGACAAATGATTATTCACATTATACCCTATTTAGCTAGATTTTTCAAGGGGATTAACGATTTTTTGACAAAATCTTTTCCTATAAAACATTAAATTCAATGATCACTTTGCAAACTTCGTTTTCAGTTTAGTAGTTCACTAAGAATATAGTAAATTACAACTTTTACTTTTTATCATAGGCTATTTTTCTTGACTTTATCAGACTTTTCTTTTAATATATATGTATAAATATATAGGGAGAATTATGATGAATATCTTGCTTTCTAAGACTGAACAAGATTTGCTATTCTTACTGGAAGAAATAACCAAACACCATGATTGGATAGAACTCTCAGTCTTGGCTGAGAAGCTGAATTATTCAATAGAAGAATTGCAAGAACACCTTTTTAAGCTTGAGCAATTATTTCCAAACCTCCTGATACAATCAAGAAAAAAAGGTATTCAATTGCAGTTTGACTTCCAAAACACCTTGGATCCTAGAATTGAGATTTTTAAACAGTCTGAAACTTACTCTTTTTTGAACCGTCTGTTTTTCAAGGAGGAAGGCTCACTTAACCAAATGTGCCTAGAGCTTGTGATTAGCTACGAACGAGTTCAGGAAATCATCCAGCATCTAAATACGAAACTTCTACAACACTATAACATCAGCATCCAACCTTCCCCTTTAGTCATAGAGGGAACAGAAGAGGACATTCGCGCCTTTTATCTAGACTACTTTAGTCAAAGTTACAGTTTTCTGGATTGGCCCTTCCCTTCTATTTCTGAAGAATCACTCACTCACCTGATTCAGCTATTTTTGGACGCCCAACAAGTTTCACCCAGCCTCAGTAGCTTACGGCAAATCAAATATATCCTAGCTATCAATCTGGAGCGTTTTAAGAGGAAACACTCTATTGAAAATCCTACTCCCCTTTTAACCAGTCACTACAGCTCCCTCATGCAAATTCCGCAGTTTGAACAAGATATCAAAAAACTGGCTAAAAAACTCCATTTTGAACCTACAAAGAAAACACTGGAACAACTATTTTCAAACCCAGTCAAATCTTCTAAAATCACAGACAATGCTAATAATGGGGCACTGGGCGATATTCATCATATCCAAAAATCCTACCGTTTATTGAGTCAAATTCTAGAAGAGCTGGCTAAAGAATTTCACCTACAGATTGAAAATCGCGAGGAATTGATTTGGCTCCTCCACTACACTACCCAAGCTGATTTCTTCCATTTACTCAACAATCAGTCTCTCGACAAACAGAAATCCCAGATTTTAAGCAATTATCAAGCAGAATTTCCAAAACTATTTGAAGTAAGTCAACACAAATTTCAATCTTATCTGACTGAGATGGGACTAAACAGTAAGCCAAGTAAGCAACAAGAGATGGTCTACACCTTCACTATCCAAGGGCATCGAATTTTAGTCCAACTGCTTCAAAAACTTCCCAAAATACGTGTTTTGGTCATTAGTCATCTGGATAACCATCACGCACAAAGCCTAATCGACACCCTAACTCACTATGGCAACAATCTCTATCTATTTGATTCTTGGGAAGAATCTACGATTTCTTTCTCGATTCTCAATCAAATTCCGCACGATATTGTTATCACTACCTTTCCTGTCACTAACTCTCCTAAACCAATTATCTACAATCGTAACTTCTCTACTTCAGAATTATTCCTCCATCTCCACCTTCTGGCTTCTCAAATTCATAAAGAAAGACTAGCTGAGTCGTAACAGAAAATCTGTTGCGATTTTTCTTTTGCCCTAATTTTAAGAAAACGCTTGCATATTGTTTTACTACATGCTATACTGATATAGAAATTTATTGATTGGAGAATCATTATGAGAAAAACACCATCTCACACTGAGAAAAAAATGGTCTACAGCATCCGTTCCCTCAAGAATGGAACTGGTTCTGTCCTTATCGGCGCAAGCTTTGTCCTACTTGCTATGGCTACACCAACTATCTCAGCCAACGAAAATACTACAACTAGTACAGAAGCTTCGAACACTATTGTTCAACCAACTACTGGTACAGCTGACAGCTCTGGTAAGAACGAAAGCGATTTTTCTTCACCTAACAATGCAAACGCTTCCCTAAAAAAAGAAGAAGCTCCTGCAACAGAGACACTTAGTCCTGCTGCAAGCCCAGCTGATGCAGCACCACAAACCGGGCAAGATCGTTCAAGTGAGCCAACTACTTCTACGAGTACAGTAACGACTGAAACTAAGACAGAAGAGCCAATCGAAGACAACTACTTCCGTATCCACGTCAAAAAACTTCCTGAAGAAAACAAGGATGCTCAAGGACTCTGGACTTGGGATGATGTTGAAAAACCTTCTGAAAACTGGCCAAATGGAGCCCTGTCCTTCAAGGATGCCAAAAAAGATGACTACGGCTACTACCTAGATGTCAAATTAAAGGGAGAACAAGCCAAGAAAATTAGCTTCCTCATCAATAATACAGCTGGTAAAAATCTAACCGGCGATAAATCGGCAGAAAAACTGGCACCAAAGATGAATGAGGCTTGGTTGGACCAAGATTACAAGGTTTTCTCTTACGAACCACAACCTGCAGGTACTGTTCGTGTCAACTACTACCGCACAGATGGCAACTATGACAAGAAATCTCTCTGGTACTGGGGAGATGTGAAAAATCCAAGTAGCGCTCAATGGCCTGACGGAACAGACTTTAAAGCTACAGGCAAATATGGTCGCTATATCGACATTCCTCTTAAGGATGCCGCCAAAGAATTTGGATTTTTACTATTAGATGAGAGCAAACAAGGAGACGACGTGAAAATCCGTAAAGAAGATTATAAGTTCACAGATTTGAAAAATCATAGCCAAATTTTCCTAAAAGATGATGACGAAACCATCTACACCAACCCCTACTATGTGCACGATATCCGCATGACAGGAGCTCAACACGTAGGAACTTCTAGCATTGAAAGTAGTTTTTCAACACTTGTCGGTGCTAAAAAAGAAGATATCCTCAAGCACTCCAACATCACTAATCATCTAGGAAAAAAAGTAACTATCACTGATGTGGCAATCGATGAGGCTGGTAAGAAAGTGACCTACAGCGGAGATTTCTCTGACACAAAACATCCTTATACCATTAGCTACAACTCTGACAAATTCACTACCAAAACAAGCTGGCGCCTGAAAGATGAGACTTACAGCTATGATGGTAAACTTGGAGCTGAACTCAAAGAAGAAGGCAAACAGGTTGATTTGACCCTCTGGTCACCAAGTGCTGATAAGGTTTCTGTTGTTGTCTACGACAAGAATGACCCTGAAAAAGTCGTTGGAACTGTCGCTCTTGAAAAAGGGGAAAGAGGAACTTGGAAACAGACTCTAGATAGCACAAACAAACTAGGAATCACGAATTTCACTGGATACTATTATCAATACCAAATCGAACGTCAAGGTAAAACTGTTCTTGCACTCGATCCTTATGCTAAATCCCTCGCTGCTTGGAATAGTGACGATGCTAAGATTGACGATGCCCATAAAGTGGCTAAAGCTGCCTTTGTAGATCCAGCTAAACTAGGACCTCAAGACTTGACTTATGGTAAGATTCGCAACTTCAAATCGCGCGAAGATGCTGTCATCTATGAAGCTCATGTGCGCGACTTCACTTCAGATCCTGCCATCGCAAAAGATTTGACTAAGCCATTTGGTACTTTTGAAGCCTTTATCGAAAAACTAGACTACCTCAAAAACTTGGGTGTAACCCACATCCAGCTCCTTCCAGTCTTGTCTTACTACTTTGTCAATGAGTTGAAGAACCACGAACGCTTATCTGACTATACTTCAAGCAACAGCAACTACAACTGGGGATATGACCCTCAAAACTACTTCTCATTGACTGGTATGTACTCAAGCGATCCTAAGAATCCAGAAAAACGAATCGCAGAATTCAAAAACCTCATCAACGAAATCCACAAACGTGGCATGGGAGCCATCCTGGACGTAGTGTATAACCATACAGCCAAAGTCGATATCTTTGAAGACCTAGAGCCAAACTACTACCACTTTATGGATGCTGATGGAACACCTCGAACTAGCTTTGGTGGTGGACGTTTGGGGACAACTCACCATATGACCAAACGCCTCCTAGTTGATTCTATCAAGTATCTAGTTGATACCTACAAAGTTGATGGATTCCGTTTCGATATGATGGGAGACCATGATGCCGCTTCTATCGAAGAAGCTTACAAGGCTGCACGCGCCCTCAATCCAAACCTCATCATGCTAGGTGAAGGTTGGAGAACCTATGCTGGTGATGAAAATATGCCTACTAAAGCTGCTGACCAAGATTGGATGAAACATACCGATACTGTCGCTGTCTTCTCAGATGACATCCGTAACAACCTCAAATCTGGTTATCCAAATGAAGGTCAACCTGCCTTTATCACAGGTGGCAAACGTGATATCAACACTATCTTCAAAAATCTGATTGCTCAACCAACCAACTTTGAAGCAGACAACCCTGGAGATGTCATCCAATACATCGCAGCCCATGACAACTTGACCCTCTTTGACATCATTGCTCAGTCTATTAAAAAAGACCCAAGCAAGGCCGATAACTATGCTGAAATCCATCGTCGTTTACGACTTGGGAACCTCATGGTCTTGACAGCTCAAGGAACTCCATTTATCCACTCTGGTCAGGAATATGGACGTACCAAACAATTCCGTGACCCAGCCTACAAGACTCCAGTAGCAGAAGACAAACAACCAAACAAATCTCACTTGTTGCGTGATAAGGATGGCAATCCATTTGACTATCCTTACTTCATCCATGACTCTTACGACTCCAGTGATGCAGTCAACAAGTTTGACTGGACTAAGGCTACAGATGGAAAAGCTTTCCCTGAAAATGTCAAGAGTCGTGATTATATGAAAGGGTTGATTGCCCTTCGTCAATCTACAGATGCCTTCCGACTTAAGAGCCTCCAAGATATCAAAGACCGTGTCCACCTCATCACTGTCCCAGGACAAAATGGCGTGGAAAAAGAGGATGTAGTGATTGGCTACCAAATCACTGCTCCAAACGGAGATATCTACGCAGTCTTTGTCAATGCGGACGAAAAAGCTCGTGAATTTAATTTGGGAACTGCCTTTGCACATCTAAGAAATGCTGAAGTTTTGGCAGATGAAAACCAAGCAGGACCAGTAGGAATTGCCAATCCGAAAGGACTTGAATGGACTGAAAAAGGCTTGAAATTGAATGCCCTTACAGCTACTGTTCTTCGAGTCGCTCAAGGCGGTGCCAGCGTTGCCCCAGCCGTGGAAGAAAAACCAGAATTTGACCTTTCTAGCTTAAAACAAGAACACGGTCAAAATAACGGCCAAGACAATATGTCAAACCGAGTAGACAAACCGGAACAGCAAACTCCAGCTCCACAAACTAAACCTGATTCTGCAAAACCAGATGCGAAAGTATCTGATACAGAAGATAAACCTAGCCAAGCTCCAACTGATTCACAAACTACACAAGTTTCACAACCAGCACAAGAAGCACAAGCATCATCTGTAAGTGAAGCTATTCAAAACGGAGCTGTAGAAAACTCTAGCAAGGAAAATATACCTGCAACCCCAGCTAAACAAGCTGAACTTCCAAATACAGGAACCAAAAACGATCACAAACTCCTGTTGGCAGGAATCAGCCTCCTTGCCCTTCTAGGTCTCGGGTTCTTGCTAAAAAACAAAAAAGAGAACTAAACTAGCCCTCCTATAGAAAAATCCCCCAAGCATTAAGTCTCGGGGGATTATTTTTTCTACAATATTTGTGGTTATAATACATTTGATTAGTATTTTTTATTAAGCCTCTTTCATAGCAAAGTAAGCCCGGACTCTGGGTGCTACTTGTGTTCCGAAGAGTTCAATAGCTCTCAGGACTTGTTCATGAGGCATGGAACCAAGAGGTAGGTGCAACATAAAACGGTCCAAGCCTAGATCTTCAATCATGCGAATCAATTTTTCTGCCACCTGATCTGGATTGCCCACAAACATAGCACCATTTGGCCCAACTTGCTCCAAATATTGCTCATAACGCAATTCCTGCCAGTGCGGACGGTCTTTGGAAATAGTATCCACCACTTGCTTGGTCGGATGGAAATAATCTTTCACCGCTTGCTCGCCATCATCAGCAATCCAGCCCCAAGAATGAGCTCCAACCTTTAGTTCATGACTGTCATAACCCGCTTCGCTCCCAATCTCACGATAAGCCTGAATCAACTTTTTAAAATAACGCGGATTGCCACCAATAATGGCATAAACAATCGGTAGACCTGCCTGAGCAATCTTCACTGTTGATTCGACATGACCACCTGTCGCTATCCACAAGGGTAATTTGTCCTGAACTGGACGAGGATAAACTTCTTTACCAGCAATCGTTTGGGTCAATCGACCTTGCCAGTCTAACTTGGTCTTTTCATTGACTAACTGGAGCAAATCTAATTTCTCATCAAAGAGGGCTTCGTAGTCTTTCAAATCACAGCCAAACAGAGGAAATGATTCTGTGAAAGAACCCCTTCCAGCCATAATCTCCGCACGTCCATTTGACAAAGCATCGATAGTGGCATATTGTTGGAACAAACGAATCGGGTCCATGCTCGAGAGAATGCTGACTGCACTGGTCAAACAGATTTTCTTGGTATTGACTGCCCCAGCTGCCAGGATAATCTCTGGCGCAGATACCGCAAAATCCGCTCGATGGTGCTCACCAATCCCATATACATCCAAACCAACCTTGTCAGCCAGTTCAATCTCTGCCACCAACTGGCGAATACGTTCGGCATGACTGTAAGCTTGCCCAGTCCCTTCAAGCTCCGTTGTTTCCCCAAATGTTGAAATTCCCAATTCTACCATTGCGATTCTCCTTGTCTACCTCTGTCCTTCATTTTGAAAAATTATTCTAACACGAATCTTGAGTACAAGCAACCGATTTGCTCACAAGAAAAAGCCTAGATAAACTAGACTTTTTTAACTTATTCTACCGTTACTGATTTAGCAAGGTTACGCGGTTTGTCCACATCAAGTCCACGATGGAGTGTTGCGAAGTAAGCGACTAATTGCGTTGGCACGACCATTGAAATTGGTGAGAGGTATGGATGTACAGTCGTAAGGACGATATCATCTGTCTCTTTAGCAACATTTTCTTCTGCGATAGTGAGGACTTTGGCACCACGGGCTGCGACCTCTTGGATATTTCCACGAGTATGGTTAGCAAGGACTGGATCTGACAAGAGGGCCAAGACAGGCGTTCCTTCTTCAATCAAGGCAATGGTTCCGTGCTTAAGTTCTCCTGCTGCAAAGCCTTCACACTGGATGTAAGAAATCTCTTTGAGCTTGAGACTTGCTTCCATGGCTACATAGTAATCCTGACCACGCCCGATGTAAAAGGCGTTACGAGTTGTTTCAAGAAGCTCACGAACCTTGGCTTCAATATCTTCTTTCTCTGAAAGAGTTGATTCGATAGACTGAGCTACGATTGACAACTCATGAACCAAATCAAAGGCTTTCGCTTTGGCATTTCCATTTGCTTCTCCGACTGCTTTTGCCAGGAAGGCAAGGGCTGCGATTTGCGCTGTATAGGCCTTGGTTGATGCTACAGCAATTTCAGGACCTGCATGAAGCAGCATGGTATAGTTAGCTTCACGTGAAAGAGTTGAACCAGGGACGTTTGTCACTGTCAAGCTTGGGATTCCCACTTCATTGGCCTTAACCAAAACCTGACGGCTATCCGCTGTTTCACCAGACTGACTGATAAAGATGAAGAGTGGTTTCTTGCTGAGAAGTGGCATACCGTATCCCCATTCAGATGAAATTCCAAGTTCAACTGGTGTATCCGTCAATTCTTCCAACATCTTCTTAGAAGCAAATCCTGCGTGGTAAGATGTTCCAGCTGCAAGGATGTAGATACGATCTGCTTCTTGAACAGCCTGGATGATAGCTGGATCTACGACAACTTGACCAGCCTCATCTGTGTAGGCTTGGATGAGTTTACGCATAACCGTTGGCTGTTCGTCAATTTCCTTGAGCATGTAGTAAGGGTAAGTTCCCTTACCGATATCTGACAAATCTAGCTCAGCAGTGTAGCTAGCACGCTCACGACTATTTCCATCATAGTCTTGCACTTCGACGCTATCAGCCTTGACGATTACCAACTCTTGGTCATGGATTTCCATGTATTGGTTGGTTTCACGAATCATAGCCATAGCATCTGAGCAGACCATGTTATAGCCTTCCCCAAGCCCAATCAAAAGTGGTGATTTATTCTTAGCCACATAGATGACTTCAGGATCTTGTGAGTCAATCAAGGCAAAGGCATAAGATCCACGGATGATGTGAAGGGCTTTTTTGAAGGCTTCAAGAACTGACAAACCGTCTTCTTCCGCAAATTTTCCAATCAAGTGAACGGCGATTTCCGTATCTGTTTGCCCCTTAAAGTGGTGCCCAGTAAGGTATTCTCCCTTGATTTCAAGGTAGTTCTCAATCACCCCATTGTGAACCAAGACAAAACGTTCTGTCTCAGAGCGGTGTGGGTGAGCATTGTCCTCAGTTGGTTTCCCATGAGTTGCCCAACGAGTATGTCCGATACCAGTCGTTCCCTCAACACCAGCTGTCTTAGCAGATAATTCTGCGATACGGCCTACAGCCTTGACTAGATGGTTTTCAGCACCACCTAGGACAAAAATCCCCGCAGAATCATAACCACGGTATTCGAGCTTTTCAAGCCCTTGAATCAAAATATCAGTTGCATTTGTGTTTCCAACAACACCAACAATTCCACACATAGTATATACGACACAGGCAAGCTGTGCTTTCTCCTTAAAATTGGTATAGTCTAATTCCTCTTTTATAGAATCAGCAAAGACAGTATATACTTGTTTCTTTCACTTGTCAAGAGTAAAAATTGGTATAGTTCATATCAACTTCTTATAAATAAAAAACTCTGACCAATTTGGATAATCAGTCAGAGTTCTTTTTAAAATCCATTATTATCGCTTAATTCCTTGAACCAGTGCCCTGATTTCTTCAGACGACGTTCTTGCGTTTCCAAGTCTAGTTCGACCAAACCGTAGCGATTTTTATAGCTGTTGAGCCATGACCAACAATCGATAAAGGTCCAAATTAAGTAGCCCTTACAATTGGCTCCGTCTTCAATAGCACGGTGCAGTTCACGAAGATGACCTTTTACAAAGTCAATACGGTAATCATCTTGAATCATCCCATCTTGACAGAATTTTTCTTCCCCCTCAACACCCATGCCATTCTCTGTCAACATCCACTCAATATTACCATAATTTTCCTTGATATTTTGAGCAATGTCGTAAATCCCCTGCTCATAAATCTCCCAACCACGGTGAGGATTGATTTTACGTCCAGGCATTACATAAGGTTCGTAAAAATGTTCTGGCAAAAGAGGACTCTCTGGATGCTTAGCAAATCGAGGTGCCATAACGCGTAAGGGTTGATAGTAGTTGACACCAAGGAAGTCTACCGTATTGTCACGAATGAGCTCCAACTCCTCCTCTGTAGTATCAGGTAAAAGGCCGTATTCATGCAAGATTTCTACCAACTCCTGTGGATAAGTCCCTAAAACAGACGGATCTAAGAAAGATTGGGCCTGAAAAAGGTCCGCAATACGAGCAGCCTTGACATCAGCAGGATGCTGGCTACGTGGATAAGCTGGTGTCAAGTTGAGGACAATCCCAATTTTGGAATCAGGCAAAATTTCATGACAGGCCTTGACCGCTCGACTGCTAGCCAATTGTGTATGATAGGCTACTTTAACTGCTGCCTCTGCATCCACCTTATGTGGATAATGGGCATCGTAAAAATAACCAAATTCTACAGGAACGATTGGCTCGTTAAAGGTAATCCACTGGTCCACTAAATCTCCATAATTCTCAAAACAAAAACGAGCATAGTCTTCATAGGCTGAGACAGTCGCCTTATTTTCCCAACCATCACCATCTTCTTGAAGAGCAAAAGGCAGATCAAAATGATAGAGATTGACTAAAAGACGAATCCCTTTGGCCTTAATAGCCTCAAAAACCTTACGATAGAAATCCACACCTTGAGAGTTGACTTTTCCACAGCCTTGTGGAAAAATCCGTGACCATTGAATAGAAGTCCGGAAAGCCGTGTGACCAGTTTCTACCAGTAGCTCAATATCCTGTTCCCAGTTTTCATAGAAGGTCGATGTCTTATCTGGACCAATCCCATTATAGTAACGACTTGCCTCCACTTGGTACCAATAATCCCATAGATTATCTCCCTTACCGTCATCAGCTACACGTCCTTCTGTTTGTGGTCCAGAAGTAGAGGATCCCCAGACAAAATCCTTTGGAAATCTTAGCATACATTTACCTCTTTATCTAGTCATTTTTCCCATTATACAGAAAAGACAAGGTAAAAACTAGTTACATTTTTTCCTTGTTTTTCTTCTGATTATAGTTTTTATTTCTTGCTGAGGATTTCAAGCGTTTCAAGCAAGTTATCTGCATGAACTTCAATGGTATCACCAGTCGCTTTAATCTTCACTTCTACGATGCCATCAGCCGCTTTTTTACCAATAGTGATACGGATTGGAAGACCAATCAAATCGCTATCGCTAAATTTAACACCGACACGTTCGTTACGATCGTCCGTTAAGACTTCGTAACCAGCTCCCATCAAGCTTGCTTCAAGCTTTTCTGTCAAGGCTTGTGCTTCTTCATCCTTGACATTGACAGTGATCAAATGCACATCAAATGGTGCCAATTCTTTAGGGAAGTTGATTCCCCAAGCGTAACGGTATTCATCTTTTGGCGTTTTATTAACAAAGAGGCGAGCGTGTTGCTCCATAACTGCTGAAAGGAGACGGCTGACACCGATACCGTAACACCCCATGATGATTGGCACAGCACGGCCATTTTCATCCAAAACATCTGCTCCCATACTTGCTGAATAGCGAGTACCGAGTTTGAAGATGTGACCAATTTCGATACCACGCGCAAAGTTAAGAACACCTTGTCCGTCTGGAGAAATTTCACCCTCACGAACTTCACGGATATCCACATATTCTGCAGTAAAATCACGACCTGGATTCACACCAGTCAAGTGGTAGCCATCTTCGTTAGCACCGACAACTGCATTGCGAACATCTTGCACCTTACGATCTGCAATAATTTTAACATTCTCTGGTAAGCCAACTGGACCAAGTGAACCAAATCCTGCTTGAACAACATTTGCCACTTCTTCTTCGCTAGCAACGTCAAAGAAATCTGCTCCCAAGTGGTTTTTCAACTTAACTTCGTTGAGTTGGTCATTTCCAACTAGAAGGGCTGCAACAAGCTCACTATCTGCCATGTAGAATAGAGTTTTAATCGTTTGTTCTTCTGGAACGTTGAGGAAGGCTGCAACCTCATCGATTGATTTAACATCTGGTGTTTCAACACGAGTCACTTCTTCTTCAGCAACAACACGGTTGCTTGGTTTGTACTCGTTTGTTGCCATTTCTAAGTTAGCTGCATAGCTGGACTCACTTGAGTAAGCAATGGTATCTTCACCAGAGACCATCCATTTGAGCAATTCTGCCTTGATTTCTTCTTGCACTTCTGCAGGAATTTCGTCAAATGAGGCAACTGACTTATCCAAGACAACCCAGCGGTCAAGGTCTGTACGAGCAGGTGTAATGGCCATAAATTCTTGGCTGTCCTTACCACCCATAGCTCCACCATCACCAATGATAGCCTTGAAGTCTAAACCACTACGAGTGAAAATACGCTCATAAGCAGCCTTATACTCATCGTAAACACTGTCCAAGCTATCATAGTTAGCGTGGAAACTGTAAGCATCCTTCATGATAAACTCACGTGTACGGAGAAGTCCATTACGTGGGCGTTTTTCATCACGATACTTGGGTTGGATTTGATAAAGGTTAAGTGGCAATTGCTTGTAAGACTTAACAGAATCACGGACAATAGCTGTAAAGGTTTCTTCGTGAGTTGGACCTAGGATAAAGTCTGATTTTTCACGGTTTTTTAGTTTGTAAAGGTCTTCACCATAAGTTTCGTAACGACCTGATTCGCGCCACAATTCTGCACTAAGAAGGGCAGGAGCCAACATCTCAACCGCACCAATCTTATCAAATTCTTGGCGCATGATGTTTTTAGCTTTTTCAATCACACGGTTGGCAAGTGGTAGGTAAGAATAAACACCTGCAGATACTTGGCGAACATAACCAGCTCGCAACATAAGAGCGTGGCTGATAACTTGAGCATCGCTTGGCATTTCGCGAAGCGTTGGGATAGGCATTTTACTTTGTTTCATAATATTCCTCGATTATCTAAAAAAGAGTCGCATAATGTCATTCCAGGTCACAGCAATCATCAAGACAACCATGATGACTACTCCGGCCAAGGTGACATAGGTTTCAATTTCTTGTTTCAATGGTTTGCGGCGGATGGCTTCTAGGATATTGAGCACAATCTTACCACCATCCAGAGCTGGAATCGGAATAAGATTAAAAATCCCGATATTGATAGAAATCATTGCCAAGAAGTCCAAGACATTTTCAATTCCATTTTTAGCAGCATCACTACTTGCCTTAAAGATGGCAACAGGTCCACCTAGCTTGTTCAAATCTGGTTGGAAAATCAAATTTTTCAGTGCTGACAGGATTCGGAGAGCCGAGTCGGCTGCAGTTGTAAATCCTCCTACAAACATGGATAGAAAATCTGACTTAATTCCCGGTTGAACACCTAGAAGGTAACGGCCTTGACTTTCTTCGAGTGTAACAGTGACTTGTTTGTCACTACCCTTTTCAGAAATAGTCACATCCAAGGTCGGGGCTGTCTTATCTTTGGTTTCTGATTCCACAGCCTGAATCAAGCTTTCCCAGTTGCTAATCTCATGTGAGCCAATCTTGGTAATCTGGGCTGTTTCTGGCACTCCCACCTTAGCCAAGGCCCCTTGGGGCATAATATGGAACTGGTTGGTATCAACATCTCTGACGCCACCCTGCATGAAGATTAAAATCCAAAAAACAACGACACCTAAGATAAAGTTATTCATAGGTCCTGCAAAGTTGGTAATCAGTTTTCCCCAGATAGTTGCATTTTGATATTGAACATCTAGAGGTGCAATCCGAACCTCCGTTCCATCTGCTTCCACAACCGTTGCATCGTGATCCACTGCAAATGTTTTTTCTTCTTCCAGAACCAAGCCCTTGATAAAGAGCTTGTCTTCAAAGTCAAACTGGGTCACCTGCATAGGAAGAGCTGTTTGATCCAATTTTTTACCTGAGAGATTGATGCGTTTAACTTTACCATCATCAGTAAGGGTCAAACTGACAGGAGTTCCTGTCTTGATTTCAGTCGTATCATCACTCCAACCAGCCATACGGACATAGCCACCCAGAGGCAAGATTCGAATGGTATAGGCCGTCCCGTCCTTACCAATGTGAGCAAAGATTTTGGGTCCCATACCGATGGCAAATTCACGAACTAGAATTCCTGATTTCTTAGCAAAGTAGAAGTGCCCGAACTCGTGCACCACCACAATAATCCCGAAAACAAGAATAAAAGTTAAAATTCCGAGCATAGTATTTCCTCCGTCTTTTGATTAAAAGAGTCCAAACAAGTGCATGATTGGAAATACAAGCAACATACTATCGAAACGATCCAAAACACCACCATGTCCAGGAATAAATTTCCCAGAATCCTTAACACCAAAGTGACGCTTGATCGAACTTTCTAGTAAGTCACCAAATTGTCCAGCTATGCTAAAGAAAATAGCAAAGACTGACATCTTGTAAATTCCATACGGAAGGGCAACTGTCCTGTCAACTATCATAAAGATGATGGTTACTAAAATCGCTCCTAAGATGCCACCCAAGGCCCCCTCAAAGGTTTTATTTGGAGAAACTGTCGGAGCTAATTTTCGTTTACCATAGTTCATTCCTACAAGATAGGCACCACTGTCTGTCGCCCAGACGATACACAAGGCCAAGAGCGCCTTATCTAAACCTGCGACACGAGCATCTAGCAAAGCATTAAAACCAAATCCCACGTAGAAACTCATAGCCAGAGGGAAAACAGCATCCTCAATCGTATAGGACTTGCTAAAAACAGTCGTTCCTAACATAATTGAAATCAACACACTATAAGCAACCACATTCCCATCAACTGGCAAAAAAGTCAGGTAATTCTCCAAAGGAATGGTCAAGGCAAAGGTTGCAAAGAGGGTCAAGAGGCCTTCCATAGTCATGGTCTCTAAACCTCTCATCTTCAAAAGTTCATGCATTGCCAGCATGGCTATGATTCCAATTGCTATCTGAAGCAAGAGTCCCCCAATCATTAAAATTGGTAGGAAAATAGCCAGGGCAATCCCTGCGAACAAGGTTCTTTTTTGTAAATCCTTTGTCATATCTCCTCCTAAACTCCTCCAAATCGGCGATGACGACGATTGTAGGCAAGAATGGCTTCCTGCAAGGCTATCTCGTCAAAATCAGGCCATAAGGTATCCGTAAAATAGAGCTCACTGTAGGCTCCCTGCCATGGAAGGAAATTGCTCAAACGCAATTCTCCACTAGTACGGATAATCAAGTCTGGGTCTCGTAACTCCTTAGGCAAATGCTGGGTGAAGAGATAGTTGCCAATCAATTCCTCTGTGATGTCACCTGGGTTGATTTTGGCATCTAACACATCCTGGGAAATCAACTTAAGAGCCTGTGTAATCTCAGCACGTCCACCATAGTTGAGGGCAAAATTAAGAATCAAACCTGTGTTGTTCTTAGTCAATTCCTCAGCTTTAGTCAGAGCTTCAAAGGTTTGCTTAGGCAGGCGGTCTGTCTCCCCAATCATTTGAATCTTAACATTATTCGCATGCAGTTCCGGGACATAATTGTCATAAAACTCTACTGGCAAGTTCATGATAAACTTGACTTCCTGATCTGGACGTGTCCAATTTTCCGTAGAAAAAGCATAGACCGTAATAACCTTAACCCCCAGTTTGTTGGCTGCCTTGGTCACAGTTTGCAATGCTTCCATGCCCGCCTTGTGTCCGAAGACCCGTGGTTGCATACGTTTTTTAGCCCAACGTCCATTCCCATCCATGATAATGCCAATATGAGCAGGAACCTGCGTCGGAACCTCTACTTCCACAGCCTTATCTTTCTTAAAAAATCCAAACATGATCTTATTCCTATTCAAAAATCTATCGTTTCATTATACCATATTTCCCTATTTTCTTCTATCACTAAGCTATTTATACTCTTCGAAAATCTCTTCAAACC
>NZ_AJJL01000064.1 GCF_000257905.1 Streptococcus mitis SK579 | reverse complement strand
GTACTTGCGCTCGTTGATGCCGACGTACTTGCTGATGTACTTGCGCTCGTTGATGCCGATGTACTTGCTGATGTACTTGCGCTTGTTGATGCTGACGTACTTGCTGACGTGCTTGCGCTTGTTGATGCCGATGTGCTAGCCGATGTACTTGCACTTGTTGATGCCGACGTGCTAGCCGATGTACTTGCACTTGTTGATGCTGACGTACTTGCTGACGTGCTTGCGCTTGTTGATGCTGACGTACTTGCTGACGTGCTTGCGCTTGTTGATGCCGACGTGCTAGCCGATGTACTTGCGCTTGTTGATGCCGACGTGCTAGCCGATGTACTTGCACTTGTTGATGCTGACGTACTTGCTGACGTACTTGCACTCGTTGAAGCTGATGTGCTTGCTGAAGTGCTTGCGCTTGTTGAAGCTGACGTACTTGCTGATGTACTTGCGCTTGTTGAAGCCGATGTGCTTGCTGAAGTGCTTGCGCTTGTTGAAGCTGACGTACTTGCTGAAGTACTTGCGCTTGTTGAAGCTGACGTACTTGCTGACGTACTTGCGCTTG
>NZ_AJJL01000063.1 GCF_000257905.1 Streptococcus mitis SK579 | reverse complement strand
TGAGCCTGAACAGGTAGCCCCACTTCCAGAATACACTGGTGATATTAATCAAGTAAAGCCAGATATTCCGACTGAAAAAACAAAAGAGCAGGATCCAGAAAAAACACTCGAATTAAGAAATGTTTCGGATATTGAGTTGTACAGCCAGACGAATGGGACTTATAAACAACATATCTCATTGGATGGAATTCCAAAGAATACGGATAATTACTTTGTCAAGGTAAAATCTTCGGCATTTAAAGATGTCTATCTGCCAGTCTCCTCAATAACTGAAGAGGAAAGAAATGGTCAGCTAGTTTATAAAATTACAGCTAAGGCTGAGAAACTCAAGCAAGAGCAAAACAATAAATATGTCGACAATTTCACCTTCTACCTCGATAAGAAGGCTACAGAGGAAAAGACAAACTTTACTTCCTTTAGTAATCTGGTCAAAGCTATAAACCAAAATCTCTCTGGAATCTATCATTTAGCGGCCAGCCTGAATGCTAACGAAGTGGAGCTTAGTCCTGATGATAAATCCTATATCAAGGGAACCTTTACTGGTCAGTTGATTGGAGAAAAAGATGGTAAGAAGTATGCTATTTATAACTTGAAAAAACCTCTGTTTGAAAACTTGAGTGGTGCTACAGTAGAAAAACTAAGTCTAAAAAATGTTGCTATTTCAGGGAAAAATGATATTGGTTCACTGGCAAATGAAGCTACGAATGGTACAAAGATTAAACAAGTTCATGTCGATGGTGTTCTGGCTGGAGAACGTGGTATCGGTGGTTTGCTTGCTAAGGCAGACCAATCAAGCATCACAGAGAGCAGTTTCAAGGGAAGAATTATCAATACCTATGAAACAACTGCTGCCTATAATATCGGTGGTCTGGTCGGTCATTTGACAGGAAACAAAGCTTCACTGACTAAATCAAAAGCGACAGTAGCCATTTCATCCAACACCAATAGTTCAGATCAGACTGTTGGTGGGCTAGCAGGTCTAGTAGACCAAGATGCGCATATACAGGATAGCTATGCTGAAGGTGATATCAACAATGTCAAGCACTTTGGTAGAGTTGCGGGTGTGGCTGGATATTTGTGGGATCGAAAGACGAATGAGGAACAGCATGCAGGAAGGTTGACCAATGTACTAAGTGATGTCAATGTAACCAACGGGAATGCTATTACTGGTTACCACTACAATGGAATGAAGGTGAAGGACACATTCAGCAGCAAGGCGAACAGAGTATACAATGTCACCTTGGTTAGGGATGAAGTCGTCAGCAAAGAATCCTTTGAAGAAAGAGGAACAATGCTAGATGCTTCTGAAGTGACGAATAAAAAAGCAGAAATCAATCCTCTCACTCCTCCAATAGTGGAGCCCCTTTCAACAAGTGGTAGTAAAGAAAGTGATTTTTCTAAGGTGAAGCATTATCAAGCTAACCGTGCTTTGGTTTATAAGAATATTGAAAAATTGTTACCTTTCTATAACAAGGCGACAATCGTGAAATACGGAAACCTAGTCAAGGAGAACAGTCTCTTATATCAAAAAGAACTCTTGTCAGCAGTCATGATGAAGGATGACCAAGTCATCACAGATATTGTTTCCAACAAACAGACTGTAAATAAACTCTTGCTTCACTATCAGGACCATTCATCTGAGAAGCTCGATCTCAAGTACCAGATTGATTTTGCCAAGCTAGCAGAATATAGTTTAGGGGATACAGGACTCCTCTACACTCCAAATCAATTCTTGTATGACCAAGACTCTATCATTAAGCAGGTCTTACCTGACTTACAAAAGGTTAACTATAAGTCAGATGCTATCAGAAAGACACTTGGTATTTCTCCAGAAGTTAAGTTAACCGAGCTCTATTTAGAAGACCAGTTCGCCAAAACAAAACAAAATCTGGTAGACAGCTTGAAAAAACTCTTGTCAGCAGATGCCGGTCTAGCTAGCGATAACTCAGTTACCAGAGGCTATCTTGTAGATAAAATCAAGAACAATAAGGAAGCCTTGCTACTCGGTTTAACTTATTTAGAACGTTGGTATAACTTTAGCTATGGTCAAGTGAATGTCAAAGACTTAGTTATGTATCATCCGGACTTCTTTGGTAAAGGAAATACTTCACCACTAGATACTCTGATTGAGTTAGGTAAATCTGGCTTTAACAATCTTCTTGCTAAAAACAATGTCGATACTTATGGCATCAGTCTAGCCAGCCATCATGGAACGACAGATTTGTTTAGCACGCTTGAAACTTACCGCAAAGTCTTTCTACCAAATACAAGCAACAATGACTGGTTTAAATCACAGACCAAGGCTTACATCGTCGAAGAAAAATCTAATATCGAAGAGGTTAAAACAAAGCAAGGACAGGCTGGTACCAAGTATTCTATCAGTGTCTACGACCGTATCACTAGTGCCACATGGAAATACCGCAATATGGTACTACCTCTACTTACCCTTCCTGAAAAATCTGTATTTGTCATCTCGACCATGTCTAGTCTAGGATTTGGAGCTTATGATCGCTACCGCAATAATGAGCATCAAGCAAGTGGTGACCTTAATAGCTTTGTTGAAAAGAGTGCTCGCGAAACAGCAGAGCGTCAACGAGATCACTACGATTATTGGTATCGCATTTTAGATAAAGAAGGACGTGAAAAACTCTATCGTACGATTCTACTTTATGATGCCTATAAATTTGGAGATGATAGAACCTCTGGAAAAGCTACAGTTGAGGCTAAGTTTGATAGTACCAATCCGGCGATGAAGAATTTCTTTGGTCCAGTGGGTAATAAAGTAGTTCACAATCATCATGGTGCTTATGCAACTGGAGATGGCGTTTACTATATGTCCTATCGTATGTTAGATAAGGATGGAGCCATTACTTATACCCATGAGATGACCCATGATTCAGATCAGGATATTTACCTTGGTGGCTATGGTCGAAGAAGTGGCTTGGGACCTGAGTTCTTCGCAAAAGGCTTATTGCAAGCCCCTGACCAACCAAGTGATGCAACCATTACCATCAACTCTATCTTGAAACATAAAACATCAGATAGTACAGAAGGCCAGCGATTACAAGTACTTGATCCAACTACAAGATTTAATAACGCAGCAGATCTTCAGAACTACGTCCACAATATGTTTGATGTCGTTTACATGTTGGAATATCTCGAAGGGCAATCTATCGTGAAACAGTTAGATGCTTATCAGAAAATGACGGCCCTGAGAAAAATCGAGAATAAATACGTGAAAGATCCTGCAGATGGAAACGAGGTTTACGCTACTAACGTTGTACAAAATCTGACAGAAGAAGATGCCAAAAAATTGACTACCTTTGATAGTTTAATTAAAAATAATATCTTGTCAGCTCGTGAATATAAGCCTGGGGAATATGAAAGAAACGGTTACTATACGATTAAACTCTTTGCCCCAATCTATTCGGCTCTGAGCAGCAAGGGAACTCCGGGTGATTTGATGGGACGTAGGATAGCTTATGAACTTTTGGCTGCCAAAGGCTTTAAGGATGGAATGGTACCATATATCTCAAATCAATATGAAAAAGATGCAAAAGCGGCGGGAAATAAGATTAAGTCTTATGGTAAAGAAGTAGGTTTAGTTACAGATGAACTTGTCCTTCAAAAAGTATTTAACGGTCAATATAAAACTTGGGCAGATTTCAAGAAAGCTATGTACCAAGAACGGGTGGATCAGTTTAGAAACTTGAAAAAGGTTACCTTCAACGATCCAACCAAATCTTGGGCAAGTTTTGCAAGAAAGACGATTAATAGTGTAGAAGAACTGCAGCGATTAATGGACGAAGCTGTCCGTAAGGATGCAGATGAGAATCGTTATTCTTGGGACAACTATAATCCAGAATATGATAGTGCAGTTCATAAGTTAAAGAGAGCAGTATTTAAGGCCTATCTAAATCAAACTGATGATTTTAGAAGTTCAATTTTTAATAATAAAAAATAGTGTTTACTATTAGGAAATAAAATTAAAGAAGGTGATTACGATTGTCATTATTTAAAAAAGAACGGTTTTCAATCCGAAAAATCTGTGGGATTGTTGGTTCAGTTTTACTCGGAAGTATCTTGGTTGCACCGTCAATCATTCATGCTTCCACCTATCATTATGTTGAAAAAAGCGCTCTTACAAAGGAAGAACAAAGCAAGATTCAAGCAGGAATTCCTACTGATAATGAAGCAACTTATGCTCTTATTTATCAGCAGGAAGCTCTTCCTGCAACAGGTTCATCGACTTCTGTGCTGACGGCTTTAGGTCTATTAGCTGTTGGTAGTTTAGTCCTTTTGGTTCATAAAAAGAAAAAAGTTAGTAGTTTGTTCTTAGTTACTACTATCGGGCTGATTAGTCTTTCTAGTATGCAAGCTCTCGATATAAGCAATCCTTTGAAAGCTCCAAGTAATAAGGGAGTAGTTCAAATTGCTGGATATCGTTATATTGGATACTTACCCCTTGATGATGATGCAATCTCAGAAATTCAACATAAAGCTGAGGGGACAAAAAATGTTCCAGTATCTGAAATTCAAAGTGTTCATAATGAAGCGCCTAAAGTAGAAAAACCAGAGTACACTGCTCCAGTAGGTACAGTTCCAGATGAGGCTCCTAAGGCTGAGAAACCAGAACATACAGCACCAGTTGGTGGTAATCTGGTTGAGCCTGAAGTTCATGAGAAACCAGAATACACTCAACCAGTGGGCATAGTGCCTGAC
>NZ_AJJL01000062.1 GCF_000257905.1 Streptococcus mitis SK579 | reverse complement strand
TTTTTAGAAATGTAAAGAAGCATAAAGAACATTCAAAGTGTTTGTTTATGGGCAATCATCACAATTTAGTTTTTTAAAATAGGTTAGTATTTTTGGAATCTTTGACCAAAGTGTGACCAAAATTTGACCAAAAGTCAATGAATATAGAATAAAGTAGATCAGGAAGCTGGTCTATTTTATTTTGTAGTTATTGAGAAAAAAGTGGTTTGTTTTAATTTGACAATTATACACATAATGCGTATAATAGTAAGTGTAAGGAGGTAACAATAATATATGCCACTTACAGGTAAAGAAATGGTGAAACTAGCTCTTGAGAATGGATGGGTTGAAGTTCGTCAAAGAGGAAGTCATCATCATTTTAAGAAAGAGGGTTTTTCTTATCTTGTCACGATTCCAGTTCATGGAAATGAAGATTTGGGAAAGGGATTGGAGAGAAAGATTCTCAAAGATTTAGGATTGTAATTTTTACTTTCCTAAGTCTTTTTACATCAGAGGTAGTAGAATGTTGGAGGTAGTAGAATGTTAAAAACGTATCCAGCTATTTTTCATAAAGAAGGAACAGGATATTGGGTAGAATTTCCAGAATTTGGTGGTGGTACAGAAGGAAAAAATATCGAAGAAGCGATGAAAAATGCTCGAGAAATGCTTGAAAATGTTTTAGCTTCTTATATCGATGAAGGGATGGCGTTGCCTACTCCAAGTGATATTTTAAAGATTGAAGTTTCAGATGGTTTTGTATCAATGATTCAAGTTGATCCTGCGCCTTTTGTGAGAAGTAACAAGGCGATTAGAAAGAACGTGACCGTTCCTGAATGGCTAGTTCGTCTTGCTGATCGAGAAAAGATTAACTATTCAGAAGTTTTGGCACAAGCATTAGAGCAGAAGTTGCAAGTTTAAATTTAAAGACTGTATTTATTAGGGAATAAGTTTGATATGTATTGGTAAAAGTGATACAATAGATATACAAGAATAAAAGGAGAAATGCTATGTCACAAATTGCTGTAAGAGTAGATGATGAATTGAAAAAAGAAGCGACTGCAATTTTTAATGAGTTGGGGTTGGATATGTCAACTGCTGTGAAGTTATTTTTGAAGCAAAGTGTCTTGACAAGAAGCATTCCTTTTGATGTTAAACTTGATTCTGAGTAAGCTGAAATAAAAGTATGGCTATATATGATACAAAGGGGTTTAGTTATGGTTTATACAATAGATCAGATAAAGGAAAAAATTGTTCCTATTGCTAAACAATATGATTTATCTAAAATTTATCTATTTGGCTCTTATGCTAGGGGTGAAGCTGATGGAAAAAGTGATGTTGATATTGCTTTGGAGTTAGAGGATGATTCGATATATTTTGATGTATATGGTAGGCTTTTAACTATTTTTGATGGTAATATAGATATTCTATTGGTTAGTGATTTACTTTCTCCCAAAACGAATATTGGGAAGTTAGTTAAGAAAAATTTTTTGAATGATAGAGAGGTTATTTATGAGAAGTCAATCTCTTGAAACTGATATAGCATATTTGAAGGATATGGTTTTATATCTTGATAAGGCTGTTGCTGTTTTGGATAAAGCAAGAAGATATAATTTACCTTTAGATGATGATATGGTAGTTGATTCTATCGCTATGAATTTGGGACAAGTAGGAGAACAGTTATCGTTAGGAAAATTATCAGAGGAAGTAAAACAGAAGTATTCTGATAGGATAAATTGGGTTCAGATAAAAGGTTTTAGAAATTTTATTTATCATAACTATTCAAATTTGAATTTTAAAATTGTAGAGGGTATACTGAAGGAATCTGTTCCCAAAACTAAAGAATCTTTATATTCGATTATACGAGAATTGGAAAAAGAATTATAAGATTTTTGGAAATTATTGCTGGTTAATTAAGGAAATAGAATATGGAAATTAAAGAAATAAGTTATCAGGATAGAGTTCCCAAAAACATGATTTCAAAATTTAATTATTTTGTGAGAGATTTTCTGAAGGAGTATTCGGATCAGCTAGAAGAGATGGAAGCTGGCTCAGATATGACAGTTAAGAAAGAATATGAAGGGGATTTAGAAGTTTATTTTGTTGAATTTGACTTTAATAAAAAGGGCGGAGGATTCTTTACAGGCTATTCAGAAAATGAATTGTTTGTGACTTGTAATGACGAGTTTTGGGGAAATGTTATTTTAGAGTAAAAAGCGAAGGAAAATCACATGTTCCTGGATGTTTAATTCGTTTTTTAGGTCAAAATGGGCAACCAGGTATTTAAAATTTGTTCGGAAATAGAAAATAACACTATCATTAGATAATGTTATTTTTTTTGTTTTCATTATAAAAATTTGTAGCTATTTCTTTAACGTAGTTTTCATAGCTAGCTGGAATTTCAGCATTTTTAAGGTAGTCTTGATAGTTGAAGTGTTCATCTATTGGATATTCACTATTCACTAAACTCATGAAATCAAGGATTCTCCCTTTTTCAGCTCTGGTTTCGATGTGTTGAGAGAAGGTATCGATATGAGAAAGGGAGTTATGGGAATCATCATTCAGTAAATGGTGTTTCTCGTGTAGCAGGATGTTGATTTTTTCTATATCTGTAGTATCAGAACGTAGAAAGATGAAGTGCTGATTATTTACAAAAAGATAACGACCTTTTGTTTCTAAATGCTTTAACAAGACAACCTTGCAGTTTAGGGCTTCAATTTCTTCTATGACTTTTCTTAGTTCCATACTATTTCTTGTTTGCAAAGTATTCTTTTAGGAAATCTTTGATAACTTCACGATCGTTATCTGTGATGGGTTTACCATCATAAGCAACTGAATTATCAATAGCTGTATCAATGTCTGCTTCTAAAGTTGAATTTGGAATATCGGTTTGACCTAGTAAGTAATCAGTAGAAACATTGAAAAAATCGGCTAGTTTTTGCAAGTTCTCTGCTGAGGGTTTTCTTAATCCTTTTTCCCACTGAGCATAGCTTTGAGGGGAGGTTTGGAAGTGAGTTGCTATATTTTGTTGTGTAAGATTATTTTCGAGTCTGAGTTGTTTTAATCTGTCTTTAAAGTTCATTTATCTGTCTCTTCTATTTTATTTTTTTGCAAGTTGGATAGTTTGTGCAGCCTTTAAAATAAGAATGAGTTTTCTCGCTATATTTATTGACTAAGTATCCTGATGTGCAATCGGTACATTCTTCAATGGGTGTTTCAGATTTTTGTAAGCTGGTTTTAAAAACATATTCTGTTAATATTGTTGGGTCTATTTGTTGAATTAACTCGAAAAATGCTTTTCTATCTATTAGTTGAATGTTTGGAAAGTCCTCTTTTTTTATGGTTCCTTGAAAGAAGGTAGTTGTAATGAAGACTTTTTTATTTGCCCCGTTAATCCCGTTGAATTTTTGGATATCGCTTAATCCGACAATATTTGTTTTTTTCGCATTGATGCTATAGTTTTTACACTGTATGAAGATGGTTTCGTTCTCTTTTTTTGCTATTACATCGATACCAGTATCGCTATTTTCTCCATTTTTAGGCGTGATAAAAGCGTCGTATCCAGCAAGGCAATAGAGAGCTTTGACACATTTTTCAAGATTTTCTCCTTGGATATCATAACGTTTTTTGTATATTTCATCTAGTTTATATAAAAGAAACAATAGAACTTTGTTTCTATGTTTATTGTATTCTTCAGGAGTTAATAGTGTTGTTTCTCTTATTGTATTTTCTTTAGAAAAAAATTTTTTTAAAAAAATCATAAAAAATCTCCAAAAATTGTTGACAATGTAATCAAATGATTGTATAATATAAAATGTAATCAGTTGATTATAAAGTATCTTTTATAGTTTTCTTAATAAACTCAATGGTTTCATCTGATAGTAGTTGGTTCTTGTAAGAGATTTTATCAGCGTTGAGGATCGATTCGATACGAACAGTTCCATCAGATAGAAGTTCTTCGATAGAAACCCCAAAGAAATCAGAAAACATTTCAAGGGTTGTGAGTGTAGGTTTTCGCCGACCGCTTTCCCACTGTTGGTAAGATGGTTGAGAAATATTTAATTTCTCAGCAATTTCCTTTTGGGTCAGATTGGCTTTCAATCTTAATTCTTTTAATTTTTTAGAAAACATAAAAAGTTTAAAAAACCTATTGACGATATAGTCAAAAAGTTATATAATAGAAATATAATCAAATGACAATAAAAAGTCAATACCTTTCATAAAATAAATGAGGAGTAGAGAATGGAACAGTCAACTTTCTCAAATAAAGAAAAAACAAAATTACAAATGTTCTCGTTTATTTCAGATATTTCAAGAATTTGTGAAGATAATCTTGAAATGGTAGAAAGTCTTAGAGATAAGTATGATATGCAGGGACTCTCGGAAATTCGTCTAAATGATATTGAACGTGTTTCATTGATGTATCGTCAAGCGCTAGGAAAAGTTTTGTTGAAGTTAGACGAGGAGATAAATGAAGTTCCGTCTGAAGATTACATTGACTTTGAGACTATTTTGTTCGACTAGGAAAGATAATCTCGTTTCCTTTGCGGACAGGAATTAGGATAGTCAATTTTCCTTTCGAGCGGGTCTTGAAAGCCTTGTCCATATTTTTAGCTTTATCAACTTTCCTTTTTGTAACTTTCTTTCCATTTTCTTGATAACAATTTCTGTTATGGGAATTGAAGTCATCTTTGAGATGGTTTCCTTGGAGGACGAAAGGGTGAAGTTTACTCCTTGCCATAATATAGATTCCTTTATTTAATTTAATGGTTCTTTAGTACAATCAAGTATGAGTTGTTTGTACTGCTAGAGCTATTAAAGCTAGCTAGAGTGAAATCTATCTGTATCTAAAACTTTTTAGAAGAATAATCAATGTTTGCAAATATGAGTTTTGTTTCAAGTAAAAGATTGAGTGATTTCTTTTAAAAGTGATAATAGGTATAAGTTATTTTCTCTAACTAACGATAGTAGTTATTGGTCTTTGAAAATTAAATAAAAAAACGTGTCAGGCAATGATAGACACTGACCAAACACGAATATTAAATGTAGCAATTTAATTATAAGTGAAAAATAGTAAAATGTCAAGTTGTCTGATGGTAGATATGTTTCATGGAGTTTAGCTGTAACAAAATAAGCTAGGCAAAAACCTAGCTTACTACTAAAATAACAATCTTATAATCGTATAGATTGTAAATGCGATTGTCATTCTAGGGGTTGTGTTTAAACAAACTTTGTAAAGTGAAATAAATAGTTTCACAATAACATAGATGAATAAAAACAATCTGATGAGAACGTTTTTCATATCCGCACCTCCTTTTTAAGATAACTTTGAATGGGCTAAATCTATTCAAAGTTTGCTTTCAAGTTATCTTTATAAAGGAGAGGGAAAGAAGTATTCTCGGTTGTGTTCTATCATAGAGCAGACGAGAAATCAAGCTAGATAGTATTTTATATAGCTAGATTCCATGAAATGTATCTACAAAACTTTATAGATTCTAAACTCTTTGCTGACTTTTTAGTAAGACTACGGAAAGCATAGATAACGTACAATGATGAATATTGTGCAAAAAGTTGTCAAATATGGATTTGAGTCAAAAGATTTAATGTAAAGACGGACTAGCAACTTCATAATGTTGTAAATAATGGATGTTGTTTTGATAATGATTTCAGTCATAATGTTCTCTTTTCTAATATTTTTTGAAAACAAAAATCCAGCAAAGTGTGTTTCCATCTTACTAAGCTGTTTACGATATTTTGTTTTTGGTGAATTGGTATTATTATACCATAAGTAAATGTGGTTGGCAAGGAGTTTAGAGTTTGTAAGGTTCACGTTGGGTTTTTCGTCCTTTCGCCTTAGTAGATAAGAAAAGGGAACTGATGGCCGAGAACGGTGTGGATGAAGAGTGTGAAGCAAGAGTGAGATTGTGTGTAACTTGGATTGGTCGGTGTGTGAGAAGTTGGGAGACTAACTTTTTGCTAATGTTATGGGTGAGAAAGAGGGGATATTGAGTTATTCTTAAATTTGTGACCATAGCGAAGAGAGTAGGGTGTCGTGAGATATACCGAAAGTGTGCGAAGATAAGAGCATACAAAAAGATAGTAACAAGAAAAGGCTTTGAAATATAAGCCTTTTTAATTTTATTCAAAAAACAAAATTAACAATCATTTGATTTTTATAATACAGGTTTTGTCCTGATAAAGATTGAAAGTATTGTTAGTTTTCACAAGGGAATATAAGAAAGTATTCTTTTATGTAAACTAACAATATGAGTAGAGAATAGAAAAGAGGAAAAGAAATGATAGATGTATCTGTATCATTGCGCTTATTTAGAGAAAGAAACAACAAGACAGAAGATGATTTAGCAAATTATTTAGGTATCCAAAAGAAAGCATATAAACGCTATGAAAGTGGAGAACGTGAGCCTGGTATTGATAAACTTTACAAGCTAGCAAAGTATTATAACTGTGCGATAGATGATTTTATTAATGTTGATGAAAAATTCACTGTGAAGCGTGAAGAAGTTTTGTCAACAAAGGACTTAGATAATCTAGGGTGTCACCATCAATTTTCTCATGGATTGGTAACAATGTTGACTAAAGGGAAAAGTTATGAAGAAACTATTCGCTTTGCTGATGATAAGACTAAGTATGTTTTAAAATCTGAAGTAAAACAGTATTTATTGAATTTGGCAGATAAGATTGATAAGAATTAGAGGAGAGGTGAGTAAAATCGTATTTGTTGAGTGGAAGGGAGAAGATGATGTAAAGACTTATTCCGAAGAATGGTTTCGTAGGGAATATTTGCGAATATACAGTAGATTTTGTTGGAATTTGAAAATATATGCCCATGTTAAGAGAGGTGCTGATGTCTATGTATCGTCAAAAAGAAGTTGTAAAGAATTATGTGATAGGTTACATGCTATGGGGCAAGTAACTAGCAGTTATTATCAGAAGATTGATCAGAAGATTGATCGTACATATAATTGTTTTTTAGAAACAGGCGTGATTAAAGAATTTTAGTTGATAAAATAGGAAAAAAGATGTATAGTTTATTTAACAATTCTAAAGGAGAAATCAAATGGAAATGATGAAAGAAGTTAAGAAAGTTTTATTGGCGAGCGCAATCGCAACAGCAGCGGTTGGGGCAACAACTCAAGCTTTCGCAGAAGAAGTAAAACCTTCAGAGCCAAATTCAGGTAACCAACAGAAGACTGCAAATCAAAAAACAGTTACAGAAACTGATGTTGCTATCTCCCAATCAAATGTGGAACAGGTAAACGCAGTTGTAAAAAAACAGGAGGAGATTGTAAAATCTAATCAAAACGAGGTAAACGATGCAGAGAAAGTAGTTGGAGAAGCTACAGAAGCTGTCACTCAAGCGGAGAAAGCTGTCAAGGAAGCTACTCCTAAAAATATCCAAGATGCAAAAGAAGATGTTTCTGTAAAAGAGGCTGCTGAGAAGAAAGCTCAAGAAGAACTATCTACTTCTAAAGAGCAACAAAAGCTAGCTGAAAAGAATGTTACTGTTCAGGAAGCAAATGTCAAAGAAGCTACTAGAAAACTTGTTGACAAAACAAAAGAAGTTACAGATGCAAAACAAATTGTAGCTGAAAAACAAGCTATTTTAGACGGCACTGGAGTTTCAGGCATTGTTGCCAACGCTGAAGCAGCTAAGCGAAACTTGGAAATGAGCGAAAAAGTTACATCACAAGCTCGAGAAGATTTGGTGACTGCTAAAAAAGCGGATGAACAACGTGCTTCTAAACTGAAACAGGCAGAAGCAGAGGTAACGAGTACAGAAAGAACTAGGTTGGTTAAAGCGCAGGAGTTAGATCAAGCGATTACTAAAGCTACTAACTCTGAAAATCAGTATCGAGTAGCTAAAGAAAATCTATCTAAGGCTCAAAGTATTCTGGATAGTTTGACAACAACCTCTATCACTTATCCTGCTGGCTATGCTGAAGCTTTAAAGGCTTACTTCAATAACCCTACTGAAGAAAATTCAAATAAATTACATGAAATTGCCAAGAAAGGAATGACTGCTGCTGGATTTAGCTCTCCAGATGGTGGTGAGACTTATTACGGTAATACAAACTCTCCATTTAAGCCCAGTGAAGTAGATAAAAAGACTGTGATTGCTGATGTCAATCATTTATCTGCTGAAGTTCAAGATGAACTTGCCATTTTCAATGCACATTTGATTAATGATTTCCGTCGATTGATGGGGACAGATGATATTCCAGTTTTAGTGAATCGAGATATGCAGAAAGTGGCACAGAAAGCAACTCAGCTATCAACTAATCAGGACGGGCATGACCTAGATGCTTTGAACACTGTTGCGAAAGAAGTTGGTTTAAATCAAGGTAATCAAGGTCTGCTTGCTGAAAACATAGGCTTTCAAAGTGCAGGTAATGTAGTAACATTAGCTGATCTGAAACAACAGGCATACGAGAATGTGATTATGATGCTGTTTTATGATAAGCATGCTAATTGGGGCCATGCTTTAAACTTTGCAGGACTTGATCGTGAGTCGGTTACGATGCAGTATATTGGTGTAGCAACCCGAAAGATAGATCTTGGTCTGATTGCGATGCACTATGTTGGAACAGATTCTAAAATAATTGATTTGCTGAAAAATAGTTTCCATCAAAATGTTAAAGTTGATACTAAGAACAATCTAGCTAGTCTTCAGGAAAGAATTCAAGTAGCTAGGAACTCTGTGGCACAGGCTCAGGATACTTATGATACTGCGGAAACGAATCGTAAGGATGCACAAGCTAGAAAAGAACAAGCACAGACAGAATATACTCAAGCAGAAGTTAGTGCGCAAAATGCAGTGACTAATCGTAATGATATTCAGAATATTGCTTTAAAAACTCCTGAAGCAGAAGCTAAGTTAAAGCAGGAGGAAGCAAATCTTGAAAAAGCTAGTTTAGAAAACAAACAAGCGCAAGAGGCTTTGGAACAGTTGAATGCAGACGTACAAAACAAACGTGAAGCACTTGCGTTAGCTAAAGATAAACTAGCTGAAAAACAAACTGAATGGAAATTTCTGAACGAAGCTTTGACTACTGAGAAAGAGGCACTGATTGCTAAACAAGGTGAACTTACTCGAATTAAAAAACTTGTCCTCAGTCGTCAAGCCTTACTTTCAGCATCAACGGAAGCCTTGAAAGCATCAAAAGAGCGAGTGGAAGTTTTGAAGAATGCCCCACAACTCTTAGAAAAGGCAAAAGTGAATCTTGAATCTGCTCAAAAAGTTTTGAAAGAAAAGAAATCAGTTCTAGAATTAGCACTAGAAAAACTAGAAACTGCGAAAGCAGACCAAAGAAAGGTATTGGAGGCTCATAAAGAGTTATTGTCGGCTTATCGTGATTATCTGGAAGCACAGCAAGAAATTGAGCATCAAAAAGAGTTAGAGGTTCAAAAATCAAGTATTGAGCAAGCTGGAGGACATCCAGTTCCAGTGATTCAAAATGGTAAAATTGTAAAGTATGTGCAAGATCAGGTTAATAATCAAGTTACAAAAATCAAAGCCCCAGTCTATCAAGCACCTGCTGCAAGATATGAATTACCTAAGACGGGGGAAAAATCATCCAGTCTTTGGTTCTTTGGAATGTTAACTATTTCACTTTTAAGTTTGTTGAAAATCAAACGAGAATCTAAGGAAAATTAAATTAAGTAAAGTCATCAAGGTTTCTTGGTGACTTTTTTGTTGGAGAAAGAAATGGAAATTATATATTTTAGGGCGAGAGCTCCTTCAAATTATGTCGAAAGCGAATAATATTGAATACTATATTAAAAGTTAAAGGAGAAAACATGAAATTCAATAATGAAACAAGAGCATTCGGTTCAATCCGAAAAACAAGAAAATGGGGAACGTGTGGAGTAATTCTTGGTCTAGCTACCTTAGGCTTGATGACTAGTCCAGTTAGAGCAGATGAACGAGTAAATCCAAATCCTGCTACAAATGCGAAAAGTTTACAAGATTCCCCAACAGTGGAGTCTACACAAGATCAAGGTAGTACAGGAAAGTCAACAGGTTCTGTTGAAGTCACTGTTAACCGAGAGAAAGTAGAATCTGCGGTATCCTTGGCTAAAGAAGCAGGTTTAACGGTTAAAGAGACTGAGGTTGATGGTGGTTTGGTAGCTAATTCAGGTGAGTTAGCCAAGAAAACTGCTGAAATTGAGTCTAATTATGATAAGCAAGCAAGTACTGTTGTAGCTGAGTCTAAGAAGTACAAAGAGGAAGTAGCTAATCGTAAAGAAGAGATTAAGACGATAATTACTGAGAACAAGGAGAAGCAAGACTCTTACAACAAAGCTAAAGCTCAGTATGATAAAGATTTAGCAGATGCTACTACAAAAAATGCTCAGATTGATAAAGAAAATCGAGAAAAGAATGAGCGTTTAAAAGCTGAGAAAGAGCGTGTAGCTAAAGAGAATGAGCGTATCAAACAAGAAAACGCTCTTGCTAAGACTAATTATGAAAAAGCAGTAAAAGATAAAGCTAAGAAAGATGCTGCTATTGATAAGGAAAACGCAGACGCCAAGAAAGCTTACGAAGAAGCTTTAAACAAGTGGACTATTGAAAAAGGTAAGTCTGAGGCTGACTTAACAAAATACAAAGAGCAATTAGCTAAGTATGAAAAAGACTTAGCTGAGTACAATCGTAAGTTAGCTGAACTACGAGGTCAGAAAGTTCAAGGTAGCGCAAAAGGTGTTGCTATTTATGGTGAATTTGATGAGTCGAAACGTGGCTCATTGGATTACTTTTCTAAGTTAACTGCTGTATTTGACTCAAGTATTCCGAATCTTGAAGTTGTAGATGGTGCTTTGAGTGCGAATAAAAACACAACTATGAGTTTAGATAAGGATTTGCAACATGATAGACTAGAGAATAAAGACTTCTATGGACATTCCGATTCTAAAGGAACTTATGGTGGTTCTGTAATTACAGGTATCAAACAAGGCTCTACCTTCACTTTACATAATGTTGGTAAAACAAAAACGGGAAAAACAATTTCTGCAAGATTTGTGGCTCGTAATAATCCTATACCAGAGCATAAAATTGCAGGTAATCCTTCAACTTATACTCGTTTGAATGTTTGGTGGAATAAAGCTAAAACTGATACGGATATTTCTTCTGTAAACTTTAATCCTTACAATTACACTAACGTTGAATGGGATATTCATTATTTTGATGAGAAGTCAGGTAAACCTATTGATTTAGGGTTTATTAATATTTACTCTGATTTAGATTACGCACAGGCAGTGCGACATACTTATGGGGACAATGGGGTAGGTGTTGTAATCAATCCAACGGATTCTCTGGTTAAGGAAACTACAGTCAATGGACAAACACATTGGATGGGTGTAAAAACTGATGGGGTTCACAAACATAATGATCCAACTGGGTTGGAACGTTACAAAATTGGCGATCCTGATTATATCGATGTAGATGATTACAGAGCAACTCCAGAAGGCACAATTATAAGTGCAGGTCACGGTTCTATTCAACACTTGACTTATTTACAACACGGAGATAAACCTTTACATACATACACAGAATCACAATCAGCTTCTTACCGTAAGTATTGGAATGATGAGCGTAGAGCTAACGGGCAACAAGATGATAACGATGATGAAATCTTCGCAGCTGGTTACACCTTCCAACTTTGGGGTGGTCGCTCTGTTATTAATCAACTAGAGGAGCCAAAACCACCACGTAAACCAAGTAAGTTTACAGAACCAAGACCTTTAAAACCTGAATATAAGGAGAAGGATAAGACTCCATTGACACCTCCTACGCAGAAACCTTTATTAGCCTTACCAAAAGATGAGCCAGATAAACCTCACGTTCCCACTCCGAGTGAACCTCCTACACCAGACTTAAAACCTGTGCCAAATGAGGTTGCTCCGAGAGAAATTAAGGTTACATACACTCGCTTGAAAACTACACCTACTGTAGAAAAGTCAGTTAAAAACTATGCAGGTACAAACGTAAATAATTCATCTGTACCTAAACTCTCTGAGGTTGTTTGGGAACTTGAAACTAAACCTCTTGCAGCGAACCGTAAAGAAACTACAATTTATGAACTAATAGATAACCTACCTCAAGGGTATCGTTTAGATTTAGCAAAAACTGTAGCTCAAAACCAAGACTTTACTGTAACTTACGATAAAGATAAACATCAGTTGAAAGGTTCACTTAAAGCTGAAGGTTTAGTGAAAGTAAATACTGATTTAAGTAAAGCCTATAAAACTCCAGTTCTTAAGGTTTATGGTACAGTAACAAATGATGGTGCAACCTATAAGAATAACTTCCATTTGAACTTCAACAATGAGTTTGAGTCTTATTCTAATATTGTTAAGGTAACAACACCTGGTAAACCGAATGATCCAGACAATCCAAATAACAACTTAATCAAGCCTCTCAAACACAATCATAATAAGGATGGTGTTATCATTGATGGTAAAACAGTTCTAGCTGGTTCAACGAATTATTACCATATAACTTTGGATTATGATCAGTATAAGGGGATTAAGGCAGATCCATCTGCTATTCTAAAAGGCTTTGGTGCAATTGATGATTATCCAGAAGAAGCAGTGACTATTAATAAATCAGATATTCGTTATATTGATAGCGAAGGAAAAGAAGTTTCTGGTATTTCAGTGTATCAGTACGATTCTATTGAATCTGTTGATAATGATAAGGTCAAAGCATTTCTTGCTAGTTCTGAAATTAAGCCCAAGGGTGCTTTCCAAGTATTTTTAGTGGATGATCCAGAAACTTATTTTAACCAGTATATTAAATCAGGAAAATCTGTTACAATTATTGATCCAATGGTAACTAAGGAAGAATTGCGAAATACAGGAAAATCATTTGAGAATACGGCTTACCAAGTTGATTTCGGTAATGGCTATCAAACTGATACAGTTGTAAATAATGTTCCTACTGTTAAACCAACCAAAAAGAATCTTAACAAGGAAGGTGTTAACATCGATGGGAAACAGGTCTTGGCAGGCTCTGTCAACTACTACAAGGTAACGGCAGATTATAGCCAATACAAGGGCATTGAAGCAGATAAAGACCGTATTGCCAAAGGGTTCTATATCGTTGATGATTACCCAGAAGAAGCTGTTACGATCAATCAAGACGGTGTTCAAGTAACGGATTCTAAAGGGCAAGTGGTTAAAGGATTGAAAATGGCTCTTTATGAAAGTCTAGCTAAGGCACCATCAGGTGTACAAGAAGCCCTGAAGTCTAGCCATTTCACTCCGAAAGGAGCGATTCAAGTATTCGAAGCAGAGAATCCAGAAGAGTTCTACAAGACCTACGTTCAAACTGGAGAAGTTCTGACGATTACTAATCCAATGACTGTTAAGAAGGAATTGGGTCAAACAGGTGGTAAGTATGAGAATACAGCTTATCAATTAAACTTCGGTAGTGGTTACCAGACTGATAAGGTAGAGAACAATGTTCCTACTGCGAAACCAACTAAGAAGAATCTGAATAAAGCAGGTGTGAACATCGATGGTAAACAGGTCTTGGCAGGCTCAGTCAACTACTACACGGTAACGGCAGATTATAGCCAATATAAGGGCGTTGAAGCAGATAAAGACAGTATTGGCAAAGGGTTCTATATCGTTGATGATTACCCAGAAGAAGCTGTTACGATCAATCAAGATGGTGTTCAAGTGACTGATTCTAAAGGTCAAGTAGTTAAAGGTTTGAAAATGGCTCTTTATGAGAGTTTGGCTAAGGCACCAACAGGAGTCCAAGAAGCTATGAAGTCTAGGAATTTTACTCCGAAAGGAGCGATTCAAGTATTCGAGGCGGAGAATCCAGAGGAGTTCTACAAGACCTACGTGCAAGCTGGAGAAGTTCTGACCATTACCAATCCAATGATTGTTAAGAAAGAATTAGGCAAAACAGGTGGTAAGTATGAGAATACAGCCTATCAGCTTGATTTTGGTTCGGCTTATGTAACTGAAACTGTAGTCAATAATGTTCCGAAGATTGAACCTAAGAAAGATGTGGTGATTGACCATCTAAGTAAAGAAAGTTTAGATGGCAAAGATGTCAAGCTGAATCAAACATTTAATTATAAATTAGTTGGTTCCTTGATACCAAAAGATCGCTCAGAACAGTTATTTGAATATAAGTTTAGAGATGACTACGATGAAACACATGATGATTATCAGAGTATCTATCAAGTGTTTGCGACTGTAGATTTTGAAACAAGTGATGGCCAAAAATTTAAAGCTGGTGATGAATTAACTAAGTTCACAAGTCAAGTAGTAGATAAGGCTAAAGGTAAAGTAGATATTAGCTTTGATGATGCTTTCTTGAAGTCGATTTTGGAAACATTTGAGTTTCAAGCAGAAGTATATCTACAAATGACACGTATTCAGTCAGGAACAGTAGAAAATACTTACTCTCATACAGTTAATGGTGTGGAAGTTGTTTCCAATACGGTTGTGACTCATACTCCAGAAGAACCAAAACCAGAGCCAAAAACTCCTGAAGAACATCCGCAAGAACCTAAGAATCCTTCATTGCCGAATACTGGTACAGCATCTAGTATGCTTGGTTATGTTGGAAGTGGAATCTTGTCTATGCTAGGTTTAGTAGGGATCAAGCGTAAAAAAGATTAAGATAATGTTGTTAGGACGATAATAAAACAGGAATTATCGTCCTTTATTTTTTAAAAGAAAAAAATGTAAATAGAAAAGGAAATCTAAAAAGTGAAAATCGAAAAATTTAAATTCAATCCTGCAGCTATTGGGAAAGCAAATTATGTTGGTTCTGAGAAAGCACCAGCAATTATTGAAGGTAAACCGTTTGATGGAACTCGCCATATTGTGATGAATGCAAAACATGGTATGTTTTCAATTATCACTCCAAAAGATATGGCAACTTATAAATTAAATGAGGAAGTTGAAGCTATTGAACCAACTTTCTTGGAAGATTATGTTGAAGGTACAAATTTTTCTGCTTCAACGAATGTATTGGCTAAAGGACTTAAACGTGTAGGGGGTAATAAATAATGGCTAAAAATGGACTTGAACTTGGACCACGTGTAGAAATTTTCTCAAAGAAATATCGTGTTTTGAATGATCTTTTATTGAATGAAAAAGAGGTTTTGGATACTTGTAAATTCATTAAGAATGAAGGCGCTCAATTTGTGAATGTCAATCTTGAAACTGGTGAAGGTGATTATGATGGAGTTGAAGTTCTTGTTTATTCAGAAGGTCAAGAAGATCTTATTTTCTTGAAAGTGACAGAACAATCAGAAGAAGAAATCAATGCTTTGAATCTTGGTTATCAAGAAGCTATTGATTTTGATACTTTGCTGGTTGCTTATCATGGTATGCGTAAGGCTGATCGGAATCAAGTAGAGCCGAACAAGCACCGTTTCGTATTTGTGGTCGATAAGCTGAAGAAAGTGTCTGGTCAAGTAAAACCACAAGAACAAAAACAAGAACATAAGCAAGAACATAAAGGATAGTTTTTAAAGGAGAAAAGATATGAGTTTACTTCCTGCTTATAGAGGAGTTAGGATTCTTCCTTTTATGGAAAAAATAAGATACTTTATCTTTTCTTTTTTCTTTTTGTTGTTTAGTCCAATTTTAGGATTTTATATTTATCAAAATTTAGAAAAACTAAAAAATGCTGATGTTCCTTCGATAGTGATTGTCAGTTTGATGGTTATAGTATTTAGTTTGATTAGTCTTTATTTGACTTGGCTTTCACAAGAAAGGTTATTTTATTTTCAAAAGAGAGAAAGGGAATCTAAGCTAGCTTTCTTTTTGAGGGAAAATGGTTATACTTATACTAAAAAGGTTAAGACGGATTCAGGAACTAGAGATAAGGTTGTTTTTCCTGTTGTTTATATGAAGCAGAATCGGTATGATTTGGAAATTGCTTTTAAAATGGCTGGGAATAAGTTTCAAGATAAGTTTAAGAAGATTGGTTCAGATTTAGAAACAACCTTTTTTATGGACTTTATGGAAGTTCAGGATGATGTTAAATTTAAAACTTATAAACTTGCATATTCTGCGTTTTTGAATCGTATTAAGGTAACTGATGTCAACTATTCTGATAAGGGTATTCAACTAATGAAGAATCTCTATTGGAATCCTATTGATGATCCTCATTTGCTGGTTTGTGGTGGTACTGGTGGAGGTAAGACAGTTCTTTTAAGAACTCTGATTCGTGCAATGGCTAAAGTTGGAGTAGTGGATATATGTGATCCAAAACAAGCTGACTTTGTTACTATGTCGGAGCAGAAAGCATTTGAAGGTCGTATTTCTTATGAGGTTGAAGATATTGTTTCTATGATTGAAAGAGCAGTTCAAATTATGTTCGCTCGCTATGCCTATATGCGTAAAATGCGTGAAGAAAATGGCGACAAGGATTTGAAGAAGTTTTTTGAATATGGACTTGAACCTTATTTTTTAGTTTGTGATGAATATAATGCCTTGTGCGCTATGCTTGATTTTCAGATGAGACAGCGTTTAGACAATGCTATGGGGCAATTCTTGCTTCTAGGAAGGCAAGCTGGGTGTTTTGCGACTATTGCAATGCAGAAGCCTTCTAGGGAAGATTTAGGCTCTAAACTACAGTCAAACATAAATTTCCGAATTTCTGTCGGTCGCCTAGATGAAGTAGGTTATGATTTAGCTTTTGGAGAAGTTAATAGGAATAAGGAATTTAAGTATGTGAAATATCTTGCTGGTAAGCGTGTATATGGTCGTGGATATGCAAGTGTGTATGGAGAAGTGGCTAGGGAGTTTTATTCTCCATTGCTTTCAAAAGAGTTCTCTTTCTTTGATGAATATGACAAGATTCAAAGACGAGAAAATCCTTTCAATCCATTAGAGAATCCTGAAGCTGTTCTTTCTGAAGAAGAAAAAGAAAATCTTCAAGCAGAAATGGAAGCACAAGAGGAATTGCAAAAAGGAGAAGTTGGGAAGGCTAGTCCTGAATTGGTTCAGAAATTGATGTCTAGTAAACAAAAAGAAGATGGAGAAAATGATTTTCCTGATGGTGTTTATCTATCAGATTTTGCTTTAGAAAAAGGTATTCGTTCGAATATTTTGAGAAATGTTATCCAAAAAATTGAAGAACAAGGGTTCTATTCATTTGAGCGTAAGGAAGGTAAAATTTTCCTAGATTTAGATTCAAAGGAATTACTTTCAAAAATGATAGATGATAGGGAAGAATCTAATAAAGGTTGGGGTGACTTAATTTCCGAATATTTTGGAGATTAGTCTTTCCTTGTCTTTCTATTAGAATAGTGTAGTCGCCTCTTTTTAGGGGCATTTTTTATTAGGTATAGTCCAGCCAAAAATGTAGGTGCAAAGCAGGGGTGAAGCCGTAGGCGAACCCATGCACCGCACCGACCGCATTTTTGGCTGGACTATATTTATTAACCCACCTATTCTAATAGGTGGGTAACAAAAGTTACAAAATGCACTTCACGCTTACAGCGACAAGGGTTACACTTGTGTCCCTTTTGAGTTTTTTTGTGTCCCTTTTGGTAAAAAATGGAGTCTTGAAGGAGAAATGGAAGGAAAAGAGTTAAAAGATTTTAGAATTGAGCGACAAATGACTAGAAAAGAGTTATCAATTAAGACTGGTATTCCTGTTTCTACTATAAAGGCTTATGAGAATGGTTATAGGACTTTGAAGAAAGAAGATTTCCTAGAGATAAAGAATCATTTTAATTTGAAAAAGTGTGATACAGAGTTGACAAGGTATATGATAGACTATTTCAGATTTACGCTTCACAAAGAGAATGATGTTTATTATGTAGCTAAAGAATTTTTTGGATTTGATATTATGTTGAATCCTGAAACAACTTCATTTATGAAATATGAATTGTTGTATCGTTATGGAGATATTTGGTTTTTTGGTTTTAATTCTTCTTTTAGTGAGAATGGAGAAGATAAAAACAGAATTACTGTACAGTTAAGTGGTCAAGGCTGCAGGCAGTTAGAAATGTATCTTGAAAGTGAGGGAATAACATGGATAGATTTTATAAAAAGGTTAGAACAAAAATATGGGGAAAATTTTAGTGTCACTAGAATAGATATTGCAGTTGATGAAATGGCTAGAGAAGATACGAAAGAAAATTTTGATTTATCAACACTAGTAACAAGGTATTATAAACAGGATATTGTTTCGCCTTATTTAAAAAGTTTTTCATTTGTGGGTGGTGGTGGATTTGATTTTGAAAATCCACTGGAAACGGAAAACAGACAAGGGTTATCAATTTATCTTGGTAGTCGGCAGTCTGAAATGTATTTTAACTTTTATGAAAAGAGGTATGAGATAGCGAAGAAAGAAGGTATAAGTGTATCAGATAGTGTAAGGTTATTTGGAATATGGAATCGTTACGAGGTTCGATTCTCACAAGGTAAAGCAAGGTCATTCATTTCAGAAGTTTTGGCTGGTGCTGAGATTGCTGAATTAACAAGGTCAATCTTTCAAGGAGCGATACAGATTTATGATGGTACTGATGAACATGGATTTAGGAAGTTCGATAGTAAATGGCAAGAATTATTTGGCAATAATGAAGCTATTAGGTTATCGGTTAGTCCTGAGCCATATTCAGTTGATAGAACGATTAGATGGTTGGTAGAAAGAGTTTCTAACTCCTTGCTATTTGTATCTGAAATAGATCGCTTATTCTTACAAGAGAACATGAAGAAGATAATGGAAGCAGGCGAATTAACTTCACGACAGCGAAAAGAATTAGAACTTCTTCAAAGTCAGTTAGGCAGGAGAGTATGATTGAATACAAAGATATTGAAAAGATTGTCTATTTGATTCCAGCAAGAAATTTCTATGATGGTTTAACTGATAGTAAGATAGCAAGAGATTATCAAGGTTATATTGAATTTCAATCTCAAACCTATAATCAAACAAAGAAGCGAAGTGATTGGGTTAAGTTGAAACGATTGATTAGAGAATATGAATCATATTTAGCAGGACAAGTAGATGTTAAGAGAAAGTTACTTTGGTTTGGCTTGTTGAGAAGGAGTAAAGAAGAAATGGAAATGGAGTGTTTAAAATTGATTGAACGATTTCATTTAGAGGATTGGATTTGATAATTTTTATTTGGGAGAGAATAGATGAAATTTAAAAAACGTTCACCTACTTAGTTGCTGAATAATGCAAAATATAGAGAAAAAATGAGGTATAAAAAATGGCTTTACAAGGAAAAGATAAACAAATTATTGAATTGTCGCATGAACTTGCAAAAAAACTTAAAGATCAAGAATTTAAGCAAGCGTGGACTATGGCTGGTGAATTGAGTTCGCTTCTTAAAAATGATGAAGAATTGCAACTACCGTATCAAGTTATTGAGTGTATCAAGAAAGACCTGTCTAGTTACTATGCAATGAATAAGGAATTGAACAAGGTAACAACTCGTGCCTTTGCGATTGGTTCTAGTTTTGAGCGTTCAGCTTCAATTTAAGTAAAGGAATGAAGGAAGTCAAATATGGCTTCCTTTTTTATTTGGAAGGAGAAAAAATGAGTATTAAAGTTGTATATAACAAGTTTTCTGATGTATGTAAGTATTACAATTTTGGGAAAAAGTTGCTTGATGAACCTGCAAAGATTATTGAACGCTTAGATGAACACTTTGACGGTGTAGAGTTTGGACAATTTGATGGGTGTAATCCTGATAATGTGTATGTCAATTCGTTTACAGAAGTTGATACGCAGGAAGCATTGATTGATTTTGCAGGTATTTTGAATCATGGAGAATATGAGCAGTTAGTCAATGAAGATCGTTTGTCTGCTTATGTAGAAGAACATGAAGAGGAAATTGCTAGTCGTTTAGGAGATTCCTATGTGTTTCTCGGTCATGAAGGCAATAGTTGGTACTTTTTGCAATAGAAAATGGCTGGTACTGAATGGCTTCAAAGGTATTGATTAAGAATCTAAAAAATGGAAGGCAGGCTTGGTTTAGCTTGCCTTTATATTTTGGAAAGTTGTCTATGATTGGTTTGAGTGGTTCTTATGATGAACAGATTGAAATTGTTGATTATGAGGGTTCAGCATTTATTGGATATGGTCTATTTAGTGTTGCTGATTTGGAACAGTTGAATAGACAAGTAGAAGGCTAGTTAAGAAAGGAGAAAATATGGACTTAACAGCTTTAATTATGGATAATCGGACAAAGAAAGTAAAACAATTTTCTTTGCCTGTTGATTTTGAATATGTAGCTTCTGAATTTGGATATGATAGAGAAGATGTTTCTTTGACTATTCAGTCTATTGAAGAATTGCCTGATTTGGATTGTGAACGCTTGACCTTGGATTTAGCGAATAGTATTGCTGAAAATGTGGAAGATGTAGAAGAAGATTTGGTTCTTGCATTTATTGAATCAGAAAGTTCTGATCCAAAATATTTAGCAAGTGCTGAATTTGATGATTGTAGTTTATATCCTGATGTTGCTACTGATAGAGAATTAGGTGAATATCTTGTAGAAGAAGTTGGTGTAGAACTTTCTAAGGAAAAACTGCTTCTTTATATTGACTATGAAAAATTTGGTCGTGATGTTCGTTTGGAAGAAGGTGGTAGCTTTGTAGATAAAGGTTACTTTGTATCAAGATGATAGCGAATATAAGAGTTTTAAGAGAAGGAAATTTTGAATTTCTCTGTGAACTAGATATTATGAAGTACAGTCAAGAACAAGTCCTTGAAAGAATAAATGAAAGAGGAATTGATAAAGACAACTTTTTTATTTGTGGGATTTCTGATTGGGAAGTGGATAAAATCATGTCGTTAGACGAGGTTTACTTACTGAAGAAAGCAGTGTTGGAATTATATGATGGTGATGAATACATTGTCAAATTTCAATTGCAGCATTATATTCCTGTGACAAAAATTGCAACTAGATATTATAGATTTTGTTCTAAAGATGAAGTTGATACAATTTTTGAATTGACGAAAGAGTTAAATTATAAATCGGTTGTTGATTATTTTTTTAAGTGTGGGAATTGGGTGACAGTATTTCAAGGATTTATAGATCAGGGAGAAATTTTAAATACTCCCCAAGGATTTTATAGAAAGGTTGTTCTTTAATTTAAAAAGAAGGAAGGAAAAATATTGAGAAATTTTGAATTGAAGAAACCACGGAAAGAGAAACAGAATCAGGTAAAAATGAAAAAAATAAGTCAGAAAAAATCGAATCGTATTTTTTTAGCAGGCTTATCTGTTTTTGTTCTTTTATGTGGTTTAACAATGTTTGTTTCTTTGAGGACAAGTTCAAAAATGTTGGATAGATTGACAAATTCACCAGTTGTTGAGTCTAAAAAAGAAACAGATCGTAAGTTGGAACAGTTCTTAGATGGATTTGTGAGTAGATATTTTACCTATAATTCACAAAATGGCTCTAGTGAAGATGATGTAGCGAAGTTGAATGAATACTATGGAAGTATTCCTGAAGTTAAGAATCAAGGTCAAACGAAGCAGGAAATGTCGGTAGTTAGCGCTCGTATGTTACTTGCTAAAGATGGTATAGCTGTATATCGTATTGTTTACGATACAAAAAAAGATGACAAGAATCAGCGTGTAGGTATAGAATTTTCGATTCCATACGGAGAAAAAGACGGTAAATATTATGTAGCTGGTTTACCATGGTTCTCTCCTGTAAGTGATTTTAAAGCTGATGGTTTGGGAAAAGAAACTCATTTGGCTTTGCTTGATAATGATGAAATTGGGGAAGGTAAAAGAAAGAAATTAGTTTCGTTCTTAGAATTATTCTTTAAAAATTATACAACTAGTCAAGCGAATTTAGATTTAATTTCTAAAGATATTAAGTCGATTGGTGGTGCAACATTTAAGAGTTTAGATTATACCTACTTTAAAGAAAAAGATGGGAAAATCTTGGCTTATGCTCAGATTACTTTAGAAGTAGCTGGCTCAACTCACAGCGAGAACTTTAGCTTTGAGTTAAGAGAAGATAAAGATAGTTATTTTGTAGAAAAGATGGAACATACAATTCCATTAGACTACAACAAGAAAGAAGAAAAAGGAGAATAAGATAGATGGCGTTATTTAGTTTTTTAGTTTCTAAGTTTGGTGTTCCAGCAGTAGCATTTTTCGCTGGTATGAAAGCATTGAAGGCATGGAAGGAGCAACAGTTAGGAAAACTAGTTATCATTGTTTTGGTAGCTGGATTTATTCTTTTCTTTTTAGAAAATCCTGAAACAGTATTAAATGCAACTAAACCTATTTGGTCAAAATTGATTGAAGTAATTAAGTAGGAATGAAGAATGGAAAGAAAAGACAAGAAGCTGTATGTCTATACAACAGCATTTAGACAGCCTGTTTGGGTGCATAAATTAAATGAAGAATTTAGTTTACCATTTGCAATTAAAATGTCTGCGATTGTCTATTGCCTAGTAATTTTAGTGTTAGCCTGGTTTTTACTAGGCTTTATTCCTTACCTTGATTGGGGTTGGCGCTTTATGGCTGCTGCATTTGCTGGTTGGCAACTTGGAAATCTGTTAGCTGATTATAAGTTAGATGGAAAGACCTTATTTAGATTTATTTATGAGTATTTGATTTTTTGGAAGGAATACGATAGTCAGCGAAAGAAAATATATATTTGTAAAGGAATAAAATATGAGAAAGTGAGAAGTATAAAACGTGGAATTGTCAAATAATATTTGGTCGGTTGCTGATGGTTTGATTCTGTTAAAAGATGGAACGGTTTTATCCGTGTTTGAAATTGAATCACAAGTTGTCAATACGATTGAAGAAACGAAAAAGGAGACTAGCAAGGATATTGTTTATAATTGTTTAGCTAGTTTGGCAGAGTACAATGATTTAAGTATTCATAGTTTACATATTGATTTAGAATTGGCTAAGAAAATTGCTTTGTTATCACAAGATATTGAGCAATGTCAAGGGACAAGTCCTTTAGGAAATTATATTGTTTCTACAATGAAGTCACGATTGGAAGAAGAAGTAAGCTATCTCTTTGAGTATAAGCATTATCTTGTAGTCCCTTTGAAATCAGTTAATGTAACCTCAGACTTTAAACTAACTGTGGAACAGACGATAGAAACTTATCGAAAAAATGTGATGAAAATGGTTGGTTTTGAAGAATTACCAAAAGTTGATTGGTGGAAGGCTTGGCAAAATCAGAAAGATGTGATTCAAACTAAAATCCATGCTTTGAACGTGACAGAAGTTTCAAAAGCTGATTTAGAATTATTGAATCGGCTTCATTTTCTTGGTGGTCAAACCTATGATAAAGAAAGTGAGTTGATTGCACTTGAAAATTCGATTGAGAATGTAGATGAAACAATTATTGAAGTTGTTGATGGGAATGCTTTGAAATTGACCAATGGTCAGGAAACAAGTTATGTAGCGACAATTCCTGTTGTTTCATACCCCAAAAATGTATCTTATCTTCATCTACAAGAAGAACTCCAAAATCTTGAATTTCCTGTTGATAGTATGTATAAAATCCGTTTTTCAACTCAAAAAGGTTTTTTCTCACTTTTATCCAGGGCAAGAAACAAACGTAAGAATCTTGGGAATACGGTAAATGAAACAGCAGAAAATGATGATGTTCAAAAGATTGAAGTTTTGGAAAGCCATCAGTTGTTAGAAGATTTTCAGGAGAAACATGACAACAAAGAATTGATGATTACCTATCTTCATACCTTAACCATTACAGCAGACAGTTTGGAAGAATTGAATCTTAAATTTGATATTCTGTTTGCACGATTGAAAGAATTGGAAGTAGAAGTTGTCAAGGCTGTTGCAGATCGGGTATATCTATTCTATAAGAGTAGATTGACAGAAATTCTTGATAATAAAAAGGAATCATTCCTTCAATATGGAAGCTTACGTGGACTTTGTGAGAATCTAATGTTTACGACTAAGAAGGTTGGAACAGAAATTGGTTTTCCTATTGGTCGTGTTGATAATGAAATTTCTTCATGGTATGGAGATTTTCAAAAGGCTCTTGATTCAAGTACAAATATTGTGTTTTCAAATTTATTACAAGCGAATAAAGTTGGGGTAAAAGGTAAGGAAACAAGCAATCCTCATACAGCTATAACTGGTTCAACAGGGAATGGTAAGTCATTCTTAACTAAATTATTATTTACCTATCATTCCTTATTAAAAACAAAAGTATTGTATATTGATCCAAAAGCAGAAATGAAAAAACAATATTTAACTGTGTTATCTGAATTGGAAAAAAATGATGAATTTTATGAACTTCAAGAGTATATCAGGTCAATCAATTTTGTGACCTTAAATATGAAAGATAAGAATAATAGAGGTGTTCTTGATCCATTCTCATTCTTACAAGATGAAGCTGAACTAACAGAGTTAGCAACTGTGCTTGTAGGTTCTGTATTGGATAAAGATACCTATATCAAGGTTCAACCACACTTGTTAGATTCGATTGACAAAGTGATTGAACGAAGGAAAGCTGGTGAGAAAGTCGGTATGTTACAAGTCTTTGATGAATTAGAGAAAAATTCAAAAGAAGATGTTGAAACTGCTGGATATTTCTTAAAAAGAATTTCAAGAAATTCTTTATTGTCACTTTGTTTTTCTGATGGAAGCCAAAATGTTTTGAAGGTTGATAATAAAATTACAATCGTTGAAATTACTGGTTTGGATATGCCTAAAGGTACAGATAAAGATGAAATGACTGAAAGTCAATTAAGAAGTCTGACTGTCATGTATTCTTTAACCTATTTCTGTGCGATTTTTGGTGAACGTGAAAAGGACAAGGAAACAATGTTATTCCTTGACGAAGCATGGCAGATAATGTCAACTCCTGCTGGAAGGCAGGTAGTAAATCGAATTAAGCGTACTGGACGATCATTCAATAATTTCTTAGTGCTGGTAACTCAATCAGTAAGAGATTTGAAAACAAGTGAAGATGGAACTGGATTTGGTACAGTATTTGCTTTTCCTGAAAATTCAGAAACAGAAGCCATTTTGAAACATTTGCGTGTAGAAGATAACGATTCTTCACGTTCTTGGCTTGAAAATCAAACAATGGGTCAATGTATCTATTATGATACGTTTGGAAGAAAAGAGCGCATTACAGTAGATGGTACACTTTATCCTATTTTAATGAAATTATTTGAAACAGTAGAAACAGAATTAGTTGCTGTATAGGGGGAGGAATATGAGAAAAAATATTTTACTAGTGTTTATTTGTTCTTTCTTTCTTCTTCCTGCTTTTGTAAAAGCTAATTCTGTTACAGATATTCTTCCAAAAAATAATTTTGATATTATTGAATTTGATAGGAACACGAAAAAGCCTAAACTGGTTGATTCTTCTGAAAATGCTAAAAAAATATTAGATACGGTTAAGAAAGAAGCTGAGGAAAAAGAGAATCAAAAGAAAAAGGAAGCAGAAAATAGCAAACTGACTTATGAGAATTATAAGTCTAAGATGTCTGATTTAACAAGTAAAGTTTACTTTGATAAAAAGTTTTTTGGATTTGATTCCAATGTCAATTATTTCTTTAATTCTCTAGTTCAGTCTATTTTTTGGCTTGGGAAACTTGTTTTCTATGTAGATGCACAAGTTTATATTGCTGTTGAAGGAATGAGTGATGTTAGTGGATTGTTGAATGAAACTGTAAATAATTCTAGTAAAGTATTTTCTTCTTTGTTTAGTCGAGAAATTATTTATTTGGTTGGTGCAAGTATGGCAGTTTATTTACTGTATTTGTTTGCGACTGGAAAAGGTAGTTTCTTCAAAACATTGATAAAAATGTTATTGATTTATACTTGTATTGGAATTTATTTTATTCAACTTAATGTCAATGGTCAAAATAAGTATTTGATAACTCATGTCTATGATAGTTTTAGAACAACAACAATTACTTTGAATGGTGAAATTACAAAAACTTTAACTGGTGAAAGTAAAAATGGAGTAGAAACATATTTTTCTGAAACTTTGTTGAAGGGATATAAGTATATGAACTCTCCTGTAAAAGAAGATGGTTCATTTCTTCTTTCTGAAAAAGAATTTGAAGATTTAGCTGCTTATAAGCAAGGTGATGGAGATCATTTAGTTGGCGATAAAAAAGTCAAGGATCTTGCAAAAGATAAAGATCCTGAAAACAAGATGTTGAAAAATGAGTGGGGCTTAAAATTTATGTATGCCTTTGCTTCTGATGTCGATATTATTGTGATGGGAACGATTTATTTATTGTTAGGGTTATCACGATTCTTCTTTTTAATCGTTTTTATCTTTTTGATCGTACTATTACCATTTATCCTTCTGTTAAGTCTGTTTCCTAAGATGGAGCATTTATTGATTGGATTTAATAAAAAAGGTATTTCAATGCTTGCTTTATCATCAATTATGCTTTTAGCAACTAGTATATTTTCTTTCTTTTACAATACTCTAACTGAATTTATCTCTACTGCTGTGGGTGGAGATTTATTAGTTACAGTCTTTTTAAAAGGTGTCTTGTTATTCTTGATGTGGAAGTATAGAAATTCGCTTTTATCAGCATTTTCAAGAGTAACCAATAGTCCTGTTGGTAAGATTGGTCGAGAAATTAGCAATTCTCAGTCTGTTCAAAAACTGAAAGAAAGATTGTCAAAAACAGGTAAGACTGGTTTGAAAGCAGGTGGAAACGGACTCAAAGTTGGTGGACAGTTTGCTAAAGGTGGATTGAAGATGGGTAAAGATAAGTTGAGTGAAAATCTTAAAACTTTACGAAAACAAAGTCCATTGGTGGAAAAGGTTGCTGAAAAAGGTGATGTGATTAAGAATCGAATGAATTCGATTAAGGAACATAAAAATAGTTCAGTCAATGCTTTAAAAGAAAAAGGCAGTAGAACGCTAGCCAAACTTTATGGAGTGAGAGCCAATGCTTTTAAAGAGGGAAGTACTGATAGAAAAGTCTTGAAAGGAAAACAGAAATTAAGAGATAAAGAAGCTAAAAAATTTGCTGGTCAGAAAAATGCTTCTCGTGAGTCAATTCAACGGCTGAAGGAGGAACGGTTGAAGAGAGGTCAGAAGCCATTTAAAGAGAATAAGGAAGCTAAAAAATTTGCTGATCAGAAAAATGCTTCTCGTGAGTCAATTCAACGGCTAAAGGAAGAACGGTTGAAGAAAGATCAGAAGCCATTTAAAGAGAATAAGGCAGGCTCAGTGAAGCAGAAGATAAAGATTCCGAAAACGGTCAAACCAAAAGATGTAGGACGAAGAAAAACAGTTGTAAAAAATCCTAAAAATGAAGAAATAACTTCTAAAGCAATTTTAAGTAAACAAACCAAAAAATTGAAAGCTAAAAAAAGGAAAAAGGTTGAAATTTAATGGGGAACAAAACAGCGAAACACTTGGGATTCTTTTTCGCAAGTCTTATACCTACGTTTTTAGTGATTCTCTTAATTATTTTAAGTGTTATCGGAGTTGTTTCTGCTGGTGGCTCATCTGATTCTACAACTGGAAAAAGAACACGATTAACAGCGCAAGAGGTGGCTCAAAAAGCGAATATCTCTGTTGAAAGAGCAGAAGATGTCATTAAGATTCTAAACTGGCAACTTTCTAAGGAGAAATTTACTTTAGAGGGTGCTAGTGGTTCTCTTGCCAATGCTGAAAGAGAAAGTGGCTTTGATCCTAAACTAACGAATCCATCAGGTGGGGTTGCTGGCTACTTTCAATGGTCAGGTTGGGATAATACTATCAATGGTGATAGATGGAGAAATGCTAGTTCTCGTACTTTAGATAGTACGGTGGAACTGGAATTGATGTCTTATGAGTTGAATCATGGCTATAAAAAAGTCAAAGACTATATGCAGAAAGCGACTGATCCTTTTGAAAGTGCAAAATATTGGTCTGAACATTATGAAGGTGTTTTACTTTCAGATGGTCAGACAAAATTAGAGAAGCTGGAAAAGGATAGTAAGAAGTGGTATGAAGTCTTTAAAGGTACGATTGAATCTGATGGTTCTTCAGGTGGGAACGCAATAGCTGGTAGTGTTGATGTGCCATTTGGTCAAGTGTCAACTGATTTACCTAGTGGATATTCGATTGATAAGGAAATAACAAAAGAAGGTTATATCACTCAATCATATCCCTATGGTCAGTGTACTTGGTTTGTATTTAACCGTGCAAAAGAATTTGGGATTCATTTTGATCCATACATGGGAAATGGTCTTGATTGGGCGCATAAATCAGGTTATGAGGTAACTAATACACCGACAAAGCATTCTGCATTATCATTTCAGGGTGGACAAGCTGGAAGTCATGCAGTTTACGGTCATGTTTCATTTGTAGAAGAGGTTAGAGATGATGGTTCAATTTTAATCTCTGAATGTAATGTTGTTCAACCAATGCAAGAAACTGGAATAATAAGTTATCGTACATTTACTGCTGAACAAGCAAAGAATTTTTATTATGTAATTGGAAAATAAAGAAAAAGAGGAAAAAGAAATGAATAAGAAATTTGTAACATTGTTGTCTGTAGCTGTATTAAGTGCAGTTGCAAGTGGAGTATATGCTGATGAATTAACTTTGGGTGGAAGTGTAGCTTCTAATGGAGATAATACTGGATTGGTAGTTTCAGAACAGCCAACAGAAACACAACCATCAGCAAGCGTAGAACATTCTTCTACAGAACTTGGTAAGGAATCTGATAAGGAAGAAGTTGGAGATAATACAGGTGTAGTTGTCGAGCCAACAACTCCAAGTGAGCAACCAAAAGAAGATAAACCATCTGCTGAACTTGGAAAAGACACTGATAAGAATCAGGAACATGATAATACAGGTGTAGTTGTCGAGCCAACAACTCCAAGTGAGCAGCCAAAAGAAGATAAACCATCTGCTGAACTTGGGAAAGAAACTGGTAAGAATCAGGAACATGATAATACAGGTGTAGTTGTCGAACCTACAACCCCATCAGAAAAAACTAAGGAAGAAAAATCGAAAGAAGGAACACCAAAAGAAGATAAGAAGCCTGCTGTAGAAGAAGCTCCTGAAATTAAAGAAGCGAAGCAGAAGGCAGAAGAAAATGTTGGTGTGAAAGAAGCTGATGTTCCTAAACCATTGAATGTAACAAAGGAAGAAATTCAAGAGAAACCAATTGAAACAAACACTGGTCATAAAGTAGTTTCTACGAATCAAGGAAAAGTAGTGATCGAAACTGACGAAGGAAATTATGTTGAAAAAGAGCCTTATGAAGTAGGTGCTGTAAAGCAAAAAGATGGTACAATCGCTTTGAAGGATAAAGAAGGTCAACTAAAAGTTCTTCCGAATACTGGAACAGCTAGTACAATTTTTACAACTATTTGGGGATTTGTAGGTTTGATTGCGACAGTATTAGGTAAACGTAGATTTAAGTAGAAGAAGAATGATAAGGTAGGGGTAACCCTGCCTTTTTTTCTGTTTTATGGATAAAAAAATAACATAAAGAAAGCAGGATAAACTTTAAAATTCGGAATTAAGGTCAAAAAGTTCAACCAGGTATCAAGATTTTGTTCGGAAATTATAGTGTTTAGGAGTTTAAAATGGAAAATATTTATTTAGGTTTAGCTTGTTTTACATTTGTTTTGGCTTGTGGTATATCTTTTTTATTAGTATTTATATATTTTATGATTAATTCACTTGAGTTAGAATTAAAAAAGGTATCAAGGAATTTTGATGATTTAGTTAGAGAGAATGATTGTTTTTTTGGAATAAATAATAAAGCATTAGAAAGTTCATCGGAGAATTATAGTATGGAGATAGAACGTTTATCAAAAAAGTGTGATAAGATAGTAAATGTTTTATTTGAATATCATCATTTATTTGTAAAACTTAATGAACGGATACCAAAATAGTGGATAGTAGGAAGAAATTGTCAAGAATAAGTCAGAAATGGCTTGTTTTGTTTTTTGTGGTATAATGATTTAAAACAGGAGAATAACTATGAGTAGTAACAGTGATAAGATAAAACAGTTTTTTTTAAGGACTGTTCTTAAAAATCGTAGTGGACTAAGTGAAGTATATAGAAATAAAGTTAACTCTTTTTCAAATGAAGAATTGAAGGTAGAGTATAGTGAGTTAAAGTCTATTTCTGAAAGGAAGGGAACGATAGCTAATTCATTGATTTTAGTATTGTTTCTTGCTTTTTTAGGGGGATTGTATAAGGTATTTGCAAATTTTTCTGCTGAAGTTACTAAAGTTTATGGACTAAGTAATGAATCTTATGTTTTGGTAAATGGCTTGTTTATTTTAAGTGTGGTCATATTCGTTATTGTTTTGTTTTTTATTGTATTTTATTTGTTCAGGGTTTCTGAGAAGAAAAAGAGATTCTATTATGTTGAAGTTCTTATGAAAGAAAGAGGGTTGTTGTAGTAACATGAAAGAATACTTGGATACCATTTTTGAAGAGATTCTATTAAATGTCATTGCTCAGTTTTTTTATGTTGTAGGTACAATGTGCTATTTACATGAATTGGGTATATTTAATGATTCAGTAAAGAATATAACAAATCCGGTTGAAGTTATGTTTAAAGACGATGGGAAAGCATGGTGGCTATTAGCATTTGCCTTGATTCTGACTGTTATTGCTGGTTTGTTGTTGTGGTATCATGTTCAGGTATTTTCTAGGGTTAGTGGTTATTCAATGATAACACTGGCACTATTTATTCTTATTTTGATTTTGTTTATAATCTCAATTATCATAGATATAAATAATCCTATTTTAAGAATGGCTATAATTGTTATTTTTGGGAGTGCTGCTGTATTTACAGCTGTTACCAGTTGAAATGATAAGTAGATACAAGTCAGAAATGGCTTGTTTTTTTGTTGTGTGAAGGAGTTTTAAATGAAAGAGCAGAAACAAGTATTTAATATTGAAGTTCCAATTCCTGCTGATATGGTTCTGATTAGTCGATCTGAATATTTAGATTTGATTCAAAAAGAAGAAGTAGGTCAATGGTGGACGATTGATAAGGTAGAGGAATTGTTGTCTATCAGTAAGACTAAATTGGTGAATGATATTTTATTGAATCCTACCATAAAAAAAGAAGTGGATATTGAACAGAATGAGGAAGGTTTTGTTTTATATCCTAAAAGTAAGGGTTCACCATATAGATTTTTAGCTAGAAAAACAAGAGAATATTTTGATAAGAATTATCAAAAAATATCATTGATGTTATAATAGAATGGTGATGATTGCCATTTAGGAAGGAGAAGTTGTGGCAAGTTACAGACAACGTGGGAAAAATAAATTTTGGGATTATCGTATCTTTGATAAAAAAGGCAAGGTTATTGCTACAAATTCAGGATTTAAAACGAAGCGTGAAGCTATGAATGAAGCGCAGGAGAAAGAGAGGAAACTATTTCAGTCAAACTATACAGTACGATTTGACAGTAAGGCTACCTTATATGAGTTGTGGCAGGATTGGTATAACTTAGTGATTCTTCCGTCAGAAAAAGCTAAGGCGACGAAGGAAGGATATTATGCAAGAGGTCAGGCTATAGAGAAAATATTTTCTGTTATACCTGCAATGAGTCTTAATCATCAGGAATATCAGTCGAGATTAAATGAATTTGGAGAAAAGGTAACGAAAGATCATTTGCGTAGAATCAATGCAGATATAAGGTCGGCTATAAAATTTAGTCAGCGTAGTGGATTGCAGATAACAGATGTTACAGAAGATGTTAAAATATTTGGTTTGGAAGCTGGCAACGTTGATGATAAGTATATTCACAGTATTTCAGAATATAAAGATTTATTGTCACATTTACAGTCGAAGTTTAATTATAGAGAATCTGTGATACCATATCTATTATATTTTTTGTTTAAGACTGGGTTTAGGGTTGGTGAAGGTATGGCATTATGCTGGTCAGATATTGATTTTAACAACAAAACAATTAAAACATATAGACGATTTGTAGGAGAACGGCAAGAGTTTGTACCTCCGAAAACGAAAACTTCTATAAGAGAAATTCCGATTGATGATGATTTATTGGCTGTTTTGGAAGCATTAAGAATTGAACAAGAGAAAATTTTGTTTGATCGTGAAGAATTGAAGAAATATGATTTAGTATTCTATGATAGAAGGTATAAAATACCGACAAATTCAGGTTTGAATAAGAGTTTAAGAGTATGTTTATCAGAACTTGGAATTGGGAATCAGGAAATGACAGCAACAGCAGGAAGGCATACATACGGTTCATATCTTTTAGCTAAAGGGATTGATATTTGGGTTGTTGCTAGATTATTGGGGCATAAAGATATACAGCAGATTATAAAAACTTATGGTCACGTATTGCAAGAGGTGATTGATAAGGAGTATGAATTGATTAGACAATTTATGATTGATAAAGAATAAGAAAGAAAACAAAAACTTTGACCAAAATTTGACCAATCTATATAGAAAAGTCTTTAGAATAAGGATTTCAGGTTGTTTTTATATGCCTGCAGGGGGCA
>NZ_AJJL01000061.1 GCF_000257905.1 Streptococcus mitis SK579 | reverse complement strand
TTCACTGGTTGTGATGGTTTCTTGTTCGGTTCTGTTACTGTTCCTGTACCTGGGACAGCTTTCTTAGGAAGTTTGTCATTTGGGACTTTACCTGAACCGTCTTTACCGATTTCAACAGTAATTGTGTTTCCATCTTCACCTGGGATTTCTACCTTAGTACCCGGTGGATATGTTCCTCCTCCTGGTTTCTTAGGCGTTACAATCGCATCTCCATTTGGTTGTGGAGTAATTTCAATCTCAACTGGAGTTTGAGTTGTTGGTGTTTTAGGATCTGTTCCATTTTTGATTTCGTCCTCATCTGGAATTCCATCGTTGTCATCATCTGAATCTTCTTTATCTGGGATTCCGTCTCCATCTGTATCGCGTAAAATTGGAACTGGAACTTTCACAGTAACTGTCTCGCCACCTTTTGTAACTTTAACCGGAATCTCTACTGTACGTTCTTCTTCTTTTGGTTTCCAATCATTTACCTCTGGTGTTCCTTTAAGTTTACCTTCTTCATCTACTGTTAAACCATTTATTTTGCCATCTACTGTAATGCTTGAACCTGGTTTGTTAGGTGTCACAACTGTAACTGGTGTAATTTGTGCTTTTTCCGGAACTGGTGCTGGGTTTGTAACCTCAGCTGCTAAAGGTCCATTTGCTGTTCCTCTAGCTACAGGACTCTCAAGAGTAAGTACACCATCAATGTTCTTAGAAACTTTTGCAGTTACTTCTGTTTTATCTGCAACTTCAGTATCAGAAATTGTTACAACTCCTTCAGGTGATACTGATACTTTATCATCAGACTTACCATTTACAGTCCATTTGCTTCCAGATTTCGTAACTGTTACAGTTTCTGGACTTGTTTTACCTGTCGGTGTATAAGTAAGAGTAATTGTATCGATATCTTGTTGATTCGTACTATCAGGTTTTTTTGGTGGGGTAATTGTTACACTACCATTCTCTTTACCTTCTACGGTAGGTGCTGTTGGTGTTACTGCTAAAATTACTTGACGCTTGATTTCTGCTGGTGCAAATACATCTCTGGTCGTGCTAGTATCATCTGTCATATTACTAGCGTTAGTACCTGGGAAGATTGCTGTTGCAGTTCGAGTATATTTACCTGAATTGTCAAGTGTTGTTCCCCGATCTTTATTAACGCCGTTTCTATCTTTCCAGGTCCAAGTCATACCACTTGGTAAATAATTGTTACCACGATCTGCTTTATCTTCACTATCGACTACTTTCAGATAGTTATGCGCATCAATATTTTTAGAACTATTAGCTTTATTTAATGTTGAAGCAACTGGTACTTTTGCTATACCGTTTTTATCAACATTTTTCGTTTCAATATCAACTACGCGGTACTTGAATTTGAAATCACGGCTATCTGAAGGATTACTTCCTTCTACGTGAATAGTTGATTCATGTACTCCTAAAGTTTCAGTATCCAATACAGCTCCTGAAGATAAACGCTCTGCATATGGAGTTGCTTCAGTTTTTCCTGTTTGAGCTGTAAATGTAGATGGATTCACTCCTTTTGGAAGTCCTCCCTTAACTTCTACTTTAGAAATCACACCAGAGTTATCCGATACTTTTAGCTCTGGGTTAAATGTAGCTCCACGATAAACTGTAAAGATTGGTTCATTGGCAGTTTCTGATAACTGTTTTCCATTTAAACTTGCTTTTGGTTTTTCATTATCGACTACATTGAAAACAACATCTCTCTCAGCAGTTTTCGGTGCAAATACTTGGGCACCATCACGCCTGCTTGGATTTTCAGGGAACACTGCTATCGCCTTATGAGTTTGTGTTCCTACTTTAGATAATGTTACATTCGTATCTGATCCGTTAGCATTGTCCCAACGGAACTTCATTCCTCCTGGGAAGTGGACATCTGCTTGCGATTCTACAACTGGTTTACCTGACTTGTCTTGCTTACCAGCTGTATTTAGGTATTCATTTGGATCACCTGACTTGCTGTTTAATTCGACTGTCTTAGGTGTATTTTCCACAACAACATCGACAACTTTATACTTCATCAGATAGGTAGCACTATTTACACCATCAGAAATTTTGAACTTAGCTACGTGATCTCCAAGTGTTTGTGTATCTGCTACAGTACCTGTAGATAGGCTTGTAGTGTATTTTTTATCATCCGTACTTCCATCTTTTCCAGTTTGAGATGTATAAGTTTGAGCTTTAGATCCATTTGGTAAGTTCTCAACACTCATAGAAGTAATGTTACCTGAATCATCCCAGGCTTTCACAGTCGGATTAAATGTAGCTCCACGATAGACATAAAACTGTGCAGATTGTGGTTCATTCTCTGTTAAACGAATTCCGCCAACCTCAACAATTGGTTTTTGGTTATCACGTGGTGTTACATTGAAAGTAAATGTTACAGGATCAGCTTTATTACCTGCATCATCATGAGCTCCAAATGTAATCGTATGTGGTCCACCAACGTCTTCTTTCTTAGTTGTAATAGTAATTGTCGTTACTTTTTCAGTTTTAGTAATCTTTACATTATTATTTGTTGCTTGACGAGAAGGCAGTCTATCACCATACTGTTTAAAGAAATCATCAGCCTCGATAGTAACACTTTTATCATCTTTTGCTGTTACTGTGAAGGTTACTGTTTTACCTTCTTCTACTGTTTGATCCTTTGGTGAAATTTCTAATGTAGGTTTTTGGGTATCTCGTTCAGGGGTTGGTGTTACAGGATTACTACGTTCAGAAGTTACTGTTCCACCATTATTCACAACTGTTTCAGCTGTAATAGGCTTTTCTGGTAGAGCTCCTTTAACTGTAACTTTCGCAGTGCCTCCATTAGTTTTTCCAGTTCCGATAACTGTATCACCATCGTAAAGATTCACTGTCGAACCATCTGGCACTCCGTTTCCAACATTTACAGTAACCTCTTGCCCAGTCTTCCCTGCTTTTTCATTTACAGAGCTTTGATCCATAGTAGGCTTATGTGGAATAACCTTTAATGTAGCAGTAGTAGTATTTGAAGTATTGTCGCTGTAGGTAGCTTTTACTTGATGCTTGAATACTCCTGCTGTACTAGTACTTGGTTTTCCATTTAGCCAACTCCAAGACATTCCGTTAGGAAAGTCTTTACTTCCATCATTACGCGTTACAAAACCAATTTCTACTGGATTATCTAAATTTCCAACAATAGGAGCTCCAACTTCTTTTGTAACTTCTTTACCGATAATAGGATATTGAGAATTTTGTTTAACAGTCGGTTGTACATTTTCCCTAGATTCTTTCCCTGACACGAAAGTATACGATTGGTGCGTTGTTAAACCATAAGTGCTTGCAACACCTATAGTAAATGCTTGTCTAACTTCTTCATCCGTTACACCCGATCTTAATTTTGCCTTTAAATGCATATGAACAGCAGCTGTTTTATCGTTAGTTTTCAATCCTAATCCATAACTGTACCTGCTGTGATTTCCTTCTAATTTTACAGCCTTTTCTAAAACAGGATCATTTTGATTCGCTTTAAAGATATCCCTCATATCTTTCCAATGATCTCCTGATGCACGGACACCTGCACTGTTAAAATAGGTAAATCCATTCTGACTTCGCTCATTATCATTTAAAAAGTGGTAATTCAGTGTGCTTTCACGATGAAATTTTTCTGGATTTTGTGAGAGTGTCCCACCTTCATTTGGATTGTTTTTACGATAGATTTCAAAGTATAAATCTCTTATGGTATCTTGATTGTATGCACCACTACCAGCCAAATCTAATATTTTAGGTTGTAGCAGGAGTCTGTACGCCTGTTGGTAACTCCTTTCAGCTATGTTTTGACCGTTATTATTAAAGAATACATCGTAAACTACATATCTTTGCCCATTAATCGTCTGAATTCGAGCGGTCATATCCACTTTTTCCTCTACGAATTGTCTGTCGTTATTCCTACGATTTCCAGATCCATCACTTCCATAGAAACGTTGATAACTTAATAGATTATCTTGATCGGTCCATCTTGAAGATACCGTTGCAGCTCTTCCACCTGTCCCTTGACCCATGCTCTTGCCATTACGTGGGTCACGAGCACCTGAAGTCAAACGTGTTGTAGCGTTTTTAACAGAGTTAAACATTCTCTTCACACGTTTTGTCATATCTTCAACATCGTTCAGAGAAACTGTTGTATTTTCAAGAACACCTTGAGCTAAGCCCAATAGTTCATTGGCTTTTTCAAGAACTTCTTTGCTAGTCTCATGCTCAGGCACTTCCAGAACTGCTGCCTTCAATTGATCTACAGATACTTTCAAAGCATCTTTTTTAGCTGATACAGTTTGGCTCTCTTCGCTTGCACTTACTTCAGGAGAAGATTGGTTGGCTAGGTTATCAGCTTGCTTCTCAGTTTTATCTACTTGTTTATCAACTTTTTTATCTACTTGAACCTCAGTTGATTCCTTAGCAGCTGATACGACTGTCACATCTTTAGACAAGAGTTCCGCAAGCTCATCAATATCCTTTTGAGCTAGCTCAGAACTTTCTAGGGATTCTTTCCCTTTTTGAAGTCTGTCTTTAATAGGTGATACTACTGACTCGTCAAGGTTTAATTTAGTTGAAAGAAGAGCATTTAATTCTTCAACTACTTTTCTTAACTTGGCTTTATCAACTGTAGGCGCGTTATTTACAGGAACTGCAGGCGCTTGATTTTCTGGAGATTTATGTCCTTCATCTACTTTGTTTGCAGTAGATTCTGTAACATCCTCAGGCGAATCAACCTTACTTTCAGGTGTTACTACACCAGCAGTAGAGTGTGAAGTCTTGTCGACTAGACTATCCGCACTCGCAACGCGGGCACCTAAAAACATCAGCGCTGCAACAGCAACTGAAGCGGCACCGAAACTATACTTACGAATAGAAAAGCGCAAAACTTTTTCACGTTGCTGGCGCTTGATTCTATTGAGTGAATTTGATTTATTTTCCATTGTTCCTCCTTATGTTAAAATACAAAATCAAATTAAAAGCAATATTCCCTCTGGGAATAAAACAATAAAAACCACTATGATGGACATTTCACATCACAGTTTTGACAGCTAGATTATACCACTTTCAATATATTTAATCAATTAAAATGATATAAACACAAGCAATCCAAAGAAAGCGCAATCAGCAAATATATAATAATTAAAAACAACTCTGAATAACGATAAATATCCCATCCTTAATTTTAAGATATTTTTCATATATGTCCTATAAATATAACTTTATATTATTACAAAATCAAAAAAATAAATTTCTTCCTTAAAAAACAAATATATAATAGTTTTAATTAAAAATCCTATCATTGGTTCCTTGCACCTATAATTTTAAAGTATATACTTATACAACAATATTTCTTGAATAGTCTATCAACAAAAGGGGAACTTTGATTTCAAATGAGTATCGCAGATTGAAGCTAGAATAGTATAACATGACTTCTAATTCATTTTTAAAAATTAATCTAAATCCCCTCATCGATTTGTACATATTTTATTTCAACCAATGATCTCTAAGTACGAATATTGTTTTTCTAGAATACAACAACGGCCTTGTACCTCTTGAAATGAGGAACAAGGCCGTTTCTTTATCTTTTACATTCATTGTCCACTTAACAATGAACAGTTCAGGTTTTGACTACATTTTTACTTTAGTCTTCTTTTTTCTTTCCAATAAGAAATCTGAGACCGCCTAACATACCAAGAAGTCCTAGAGATGTAAGAGTCGCATTTAATTCTGTTCCTGTATTTGGCAATACATTTTGAGAATTATTTGACTTAGCTCTATTATCAATAGCATCTGTAGCATCTTCATGATTTGCGTTCAGAGTAACTGCATCTGGAATTGGAGTTGGTGATACAACTGTATCTTGACCAGAATTTCCATTAGCATCAGGTATTACTGGCGTAACTGGAGTTGTTAGCGCAGGTGTATCGTGACCAAAATTTCCATCAGTATCAGGTGTTACTAGAATTGGAGTTGTGTTTGAACTTACTTTTCTGAAAATGTGAGTAAGTACTGGGTCATTTTCAGCAGTCACAGTTCGTACAAACTCATATCCAGAAATTGATCCATGTTCAGCATCCTTTTCACTACCTGTCTTAAGGGATGGTTTCAATACATTTCCAGCTTCATCAATCCAGTGAACCTCAATCATGAGCTCTGGCAATTCAATTGAATCTGGTAATAGACCATTTTCAAAAATTGTTACCTTAGGCGGAGTTGTTACATTAGGAACTTCCACAGTTGGTTTACCTGGCTCAGTAATCGTACCTGTACCTGGTTTTTCTACATCTGGTAGATCACTGTTTGCTACTTTACCTTTACCATCTTTGCCTGGGATTTCTACCTTAGTTCCTGGTGGGTATGTTGAGCCATCTGGTTTCTTCGGTGTTACTGTAACTTCACCTGTCTTAGGATCTTGTTCTATCTCTACTTTTGGTTCTTTCGTTTTACCATAAGTTCGAACTGTTGTTGGAGTTACCTTACCTGTTTTAGGATCAACTTCATAGGTAGTGGTATCAATCACATCAAGACCTTCAGGATTTTTAGATTGTTCAACCTTAGTTTTAGCTCCTACTTTAACGATTGTCTTACCTGCCGGGATGACGACTGGAATACCAACGCGTTCTGTGATATGACCGTCCTTTGGATCTACATCGTAAGTTGTTGTAGTAACTGTTTTACCTTTTTCACCCTCAGTACGCTGATCTGGTGTACCGAAGTCTTTTTCAACATCTTTAACGTATTCCACTTCTGGTTCAATCGGAGTTTCTACTACTTTGTCTTTGGCCGAGACCTTGACCACTGTAGTAGTTGAAAGTTTGATAACAGGTTGACCTTCATGTGGAATGAGGCTGCCGTCTGTAGGATTAACTGCATATGTTGTGGTTACTGTTCTGGTACCTGGAGTACCAGCTACTGTTACATTAGCTTCACCTTTGGCTCTTGTGGCATCTTTCTCATAACGAACACTTGGTTCAAGTGACGTAACAACAACTGTTGATTTAGCGCCATTTGGACTGGTAATGTCTTTCCTTACAGTTGGAGTAAGGGCACCGGTACTTGAATTGACTTGGTAGCTGGTTGTCTTCTTAACTACATCATCACCTTCTTTGAGGTACTCAACCTCATCTTTAGCTGGCACCTTGACCACTGTAGAAGTTGAAGGTTTGATAACGGG
>NZ_AJJL01000060.1 GCF_000257905.1 Streptococcus mitis SK579 | reverse complement strand
CTTTTTTAAATTTGGTAACTTCTCAAAGTAACTTCCACTTGCCCAACCGAAGTGGAAATTAGTCTAAAACGGATTTTTATGGTGGAATTAAGTATGAGACGTTTGAGTTAGAAATGAGGTCCACTATGACAAAACACAAACACCTTACTCTTTCAGACCGTAATGATATTCAATTAGGCTTAGAGCGCGGTGAAACCTTCAAAGCTATCGGACAATCCATTCTAAAAGATCCAACAACCGTTTCCAAAGAAATCAAACGAAACAAACAAATTAGAGACTCTACCTCTAAAAACCTTCCTTGCCCTCTACTCAATAAGGCTCCCTTTGTCTGTAATGGGTGCCCTAAAAGAAGACAAAAAAGGGCGTTCCTATGAGAATTTCCTAAATTATTTGGATCTTGAAGTTACCAAACACCTCTATGATATCAAGAACACTCTTCACCAAGCGGACAAAGATTTCTTCCAACTCTTTCCTGTCATTCTGACAGATAATGGTGGAGAGTTTGCCAGGGTTGATGATATCGAAATGGATGTTCGAGGAGAGAGTAAACTTTTCTTTTATGATCCTAATGGTTCTGATCAGAAAAGCAGAATTGAGAAAAATCACACGCTGATTCGCGATATTCTACCTAAAGGAACTTCTTTTGACAACTTAACTCAGAAGGATATCAATCTCGTCTGTTCACATGTCAACAGCGTTAAATGTGCTGCTTTGAATGGGAAGTCAGACTATGAACTTTTTGCCTTTACTTACGGAGAAGAGATTCCTAAGCTTCTTGGTATTTCTAAAACACCTGCAGAATACATCTGTCAGTCTTCTACATTACTCCAACATAAAACCCCATTCAAACGTCTCACACTAACTTCCACCATAGCGGAACTTAATCTGAAACGCTTTCAGATGAGGGGATTTTGTGCGCTCTTTTTTTCGATTCCCTTCGGCTACAAAAGCAATGAAATCAAGCACTAGTAAAACCAGTGGAACTTACCCTGACACGGAATTCCACTGGTTTTTACAATTTTTTCAGACTAACTTCCACTTGAATTAGCGGTGGAAGTTAGTTTGGGAATTTAGCTTTTTTAAATTTGACTATTTTAGCCCAATATCAAACGCTTTAAACACTATGCTTTTTTAATCAGCTTTACAACAGCTTCAGTTCGAGCGGTATGCGGGAACATATCGACCGACTGGATATAATGAAGATCATAGACTTCTACCAAACGCACCAAATCCCGTGCTAAGGTTGAAACATTACATGAAATATAAACCATTTTTTCTGGCACATAGGTAAGAATAGTGTCTAACAACTTATCATCCAGACCTGTACGCGGTGGATCCACAATCAGTGCATCTGCTCTGTAACCTTCCTTATACCATCGAGGAATAATCTCTTCTGCTGTTCCTGCTTCGTAATGTGTATTATCAAATCCCATTCTTTTAGCATTTCGCTTAGCATCTTCAATAGCTTCTGGAATAATATCCATACCTCTGAGTGTCTTTACTTTCTTTGCGAAGGCAAATCCAATTGTACCTACTCCACAATAAGCATCAATCAAATGTTCTTCTTTACTAACATCTAGCGCTTTTACTGCCTCGCTATAGAGGACTTCTGTTTGTTCAGGATTTAACTGATAGAAAGCTCTAGGGGATAGTGAGAATTCATAGTCGAGTACACCTTCTTGAATACTCTCTTGACCCCAGATAATCTCTGTCTTTTCACCATAAATCTCACTGGTTTTAGCTGTATTTGTATTCACAGCGACTGTCACAATTTCTGGAAAATCTTTAACTAATTCTTTTACAAGTTGGGTTAAGTTAAGCTGACGGTTTGTAACAATAATAATCTGAACCTGTCCGGTCTTCCTTGCTCGTCGAACCATAATAGTACGGACACCTAGGACTTTCCTCTCGTCTGTGATTGGAATCTGGTGATAAGTAAGTAATTCTGCTAGACGATTAGCAATCACTTGGGTTTCCTTGTCTTGTACCAGGCAATCTTTCAACTCTACTAAATAATGAGAGTTTTGTTCATATAAGCCCGCCTTAACCTGATTTTTGAATTTTCGAGTCTGAAATTGTAACTTAGCACGGTAGTACTTGGGTTCCTGCATACCAATCGTCGGGCGGATTTCATAATTTTCATATCCTGCAGGGGCAAATTTTTTCAGCGCTTGATGAAGCAAGTCCGTCTTGAACTCCAGCTGCTTATCATAATGCAGGTGCATGATTTGGCAGCCTCCGCACTCATTGTAAATAGTACAAGCTGGCACAACGCGGAATTTAGACTTCTTGTTGACCTTTAATAATTTCGCTTCAACAAAGTTACGTTTAATAGAGGTAATCTGACAATAGATATCTTCTCCTTTTAAAGCTCCAGGTACAAAGACTAACGTTTTTTGGTAAAAGCCGATTCCCTCACCATTAATTCCCATGCGCTTGATTTTTAATGGTATTTTTTGTTTCACTTTCAGATTCATACCCCTATCTTA
>NZ_AJJL01000059.1 GCF_000257905.1 Streptococcus mitis SK579 | reverse complement strand
CATAATAAGGACTAAACATATCCATAGTAATGATTTTTACCTGACAACGAACAGCTCGATTGTAGCGCAAAAAATGATTTCTTATGATAGCTTGTGTTCTTCCCTCAAGAACAGTGATGATATTGAGATTGTCAAAATCTTGCGCAATGAAACTCATCTTTCCCTTAGTGAAGGCATATTCGTCCCAAGACATAATCTCAGGCAGACGAGAAAAATCATGCTTAAAACGGAAGTCATTGAGCTTGCGAATGACAGTTGAAGTTGAAATAGACAACTGATGAGCAATGTCGGTCATAGAATTCTTTTCGATCAACTTTTGAGCAATCTTTTGGTTGACGATACGAGGGATTTGGTGATTCTTCTTGACGAGAGAAGTCTCAGCCACCATCATTTTCGAGCAATGATAGCACTTAAAACGACGCTTTTTAAGTAGGATTCTAGTAGCCATACCAGTTGTTTCAAGGTAAGGAACCTTAGACGGTTTTTGAAAATCATATTTCTTCATTTGGATTCCGCAATCAGGGCAAGACGGGGTGTCATAGTCCAGTTTAGCGATGATTTCCTTGTTTGTATCCCTATTGATGATGTCTAGAATTTTGATATTTGGATCTTTAATGTCTAGTAGTTTTGTGATAAAATGTAGTTGTTCCATAGGATTCTTTCTAATGAGTTGTTTGATCGCTTTTCATTATAGATCTTATGGGACTTTTTTTCTACAACAAAATAGGCTCCATAATATCCATAGGGGATGTACCCACTACAAATA
>NZ_AJJL01000058.1 GCF_000257905.1 Streptococcus mitis SK579 | reverse complement strand
TCTTTGATTTTCATTGAGTATTAATTTTGTTCTCTCCCAGAGAACTAGCTGAGTTCTGTTCAAGATCAGCTAGTGCTTTCTTATAAACTAGACAAACTAACTGTCATTGTATCATCAGATTACAAGACATCATCGTCACTCACCTTAGAATTCAATGTTGTTCCCCAGTGAGTAATTTTTCGATGTGGTTGGGCGAGAAGAGGTCTGTTGTCATAGATTGTTTGCCATCTATTCCAGATAAGACCTGTTCTCTTTTCAATCTTAATTCGAAGATTACGCATATTAGACTTAATTGGGAGATTGAGGATAGAGCCTGCGGTCTGATTACGCCCATTCCCTTCCCAAGAACGACTTCGGACAACTGATTGGCCATTTTTATCCACTGTAACTTCTTCCCACGATATTGAATAACGTGCAATATAAGCACCACTATGTTGAATAGTTAGGGTCTTATCTTTTACAGGAGTGTAGTTTAACAGTTGTACAGGCTTAGAAGCTTGAGTAGTTACATTATTTTTAGCTACAAATCGAAAAACTTCTACTTCTGCAAGGCTGAGAGCTTGATTTTTTTGACGCAATTGAATGCGAACACGGCGGCCTAGTTTACCATTCAACTGGAGATCTAAACTGCTTCCTTCTAAGCGAGAAACATATTGTCTAGAAACTTCTGTCCCTTTTTCATCATATAAAATCACATCAAAGTCTGATAGACGTTTAGAAAGTGCTCCATCCCCACGATTATGAAGGCGAACAAGTCCTACCTGTTCTGTACGACCTAAATCAACTTCCCACCAAGGCTGGTTTTCAAATTTTGTATGGGTAATTGATTGCTGGCTATAACTACTATTGGTATTGCCATCCAAGGCACGACTAGCATCTCCACCAAAATCAGTAGAACTTTGCTTAGCTTGTTTTTTCCAAGCGATATTCTCAGCACGATATACTTGGACTTCTGCAAGACTGAGAGCGTTATATCCATCTAACTCGATGCGTACAAAACGAGCTTTCTTATAATCAATTGAAATCTGAGCGAAACTATCTCGCAAGTATGCAATGCGCTTTCTTTCAATTTCTTTTCCAGAACTATCCAAAAGAATCACATTAAAATTAGTCAGTCTATCTTGAGCAGCATCTGTTCGATTGTAAATATTAATCTGGCGAATCGTTTCTTCCTTATCTAAATCGACTTGCCACCAAGGTTTTGATTGAAAATCTGTATGAGTGACAGAATTATGTCCGTAATTTCCATCTAATTTCCCATCAACTGCTCTTCTAGCATCTCCTCCAAAAGCTGTCGAACTTTGAGTTACTCGTTTCCCTAGAGCTATATTTTCAAGAGGTTCAGCGCTTGGTTGACTAGACGACAGAGGGACTTGTTGTTTCTTAAAGAAATAAACTTTGTCTAATTTTTGATCACGATATCCCTGTTTATCAAGCGTATCACGTTTTCCAATATTAAAATTCGGAATAGCATTCATTCTACTTTCAAAATAACCACGCGAACGGTGTTTGAAACTAGAGTTACCTGTAAAAGTTACAATATCATTATCATTACGAATCAATGATGTCACAACATTATCATTATCGACCACATAATGTTTTATTTTACCAGATAGAGCTAACTTACGACTTTCTAACCCTACATCCCAGAAACCATTTTTTGCATTCCAAATAGTTCTGGAAGTAATCACTTTAGGAGCACTGAAAGTCGTCACTTTCCTCAATACATGGTTATAAAAATCAGGATATTTTTGGTAAGCTTCAACCGCTGCAATCTGAGCTAGGTAGCCTCCCAGAGAATGACCTGTCATATACAGATTGGTAATACTGGAATCCTGCGCCAGTTCTTTTACAACATTACGGATATCATCCGCTTGTGCAGGTTTATTTCCTCCAAACAAAACAAAATCTGTACTTAAATCTTTTGCATCATTCAGTCTTGTTCCACGTATAGCCAACATATGCACCGTTCCATCTTTGAGATAAGGGAGATCGCTCTTGGTCTCAAATAAGAAAGCATCCAAGCCACTTGCTGTATGATAAGCCTTTTTCATCTTCCAAAATGGTGCCAGTTCATTATGCATCATTTTATATTCTTGACGATCAAGATAAAGACTTGGAAAAGGATTTTTATGATCTAGAATTTTGTCAATGTAATCATCATTACGATAAGCCAACTCCATAAAAAGGAGGGAATCACGATCTGTGACATACCATTGTTTCTTGTTATCATCTTCCCCGTCTTCTAGTCCATCTCCATCACTATCTGCTAGTAAAGGATGGCTATGGTATCCTAAGTAGTCTTTCCCATCTTTATTGTAAATATACAATTCATCCTTATTTTTTATTCCATCATGATCATCATCTCCATCAGGATCTAAAAATTTTCCACCGTATAAAGAATTATCGACAAGATCCTTCTCTACATGGAGTTCTCCTTTAGAAATTTTGACAAAGTCTGCCTCTGTTACTGGACGAGAATTTTTCGGCTCATCCTTTAGAATTTCCTCTTTCTTCAATTCCTCATGAGGCACAGCAGATTCTTTTTGATATAATTCTTCTCCTGCTTTTTCTTTCTGAGTTTCAACAACTTCTTTTGTCTCTAGAGTTGATTGAGCAGCTGTAGTTTTCTCCTCTGTAATAGATATTTCCTGTTTTTTATCGGTACTGTCTAGTTTTGTCGGACTATCCGTTGCATTTACTACTAGAGGAGTTTCGTTTTTTACAACTGGACTGCTTTCATTGGCAGAAATTCCTGTCGGTGCTAAAAAAGCAAAACCAACTGCAACAGACACAACTCCGATACTTAGTTTTTTTATACCAAAACGCATAATTCGTTGATTAATTTTCATTTATTCATATATCTTTCTTTTATTTTTTCACCCTCTTTACCAACAATACTCTCCAATCAGCTAATCTTCTTTAGCGTCACAGTTTCATTTTTATAATTGGTTAGCAAGGATTTGATGAGGTTTGTAAAAGTATAGGAACCTCATTCATTTTTCATATCATATTCTATATGGAAGTTAATTGTTTCATTCATCTTCCAATTTACAGAAATGCTTTCCTACTTATTTTTCTTTCTCATAGTTCAGCAAGAATAGCTTTAAGCAAGCCTTTGAAATCACCTTTAACACGTTCAGTCACTTCTACAACTTCTTCGTGGTTGAGTTCTTCTTGGAAACCTGCAGCATGGTTAGTAATACATGAAATACCGAGAACTTTCAAGCCAGAGTGGGCTGCCACAATCACTTCAGGAACAGTAGACATACCGACTGCATCTGCTCCAAGTGTCTTATAGGCACGAATTTCTGCTGGTGTTTCATAAGTCGGACCTGTTACACCAATATAGACACCTTCATCAAGCTTGATACCAAGTTTCTTAGCCACTTCATGGGCAGTAGCACGATATTCTGGAGTGTAGGCTTTAGACATATCTGGGAAACGTGGACCAAAATCATCCAAGTTTTCACCCATCAATGGGTTTTGCCCCGTCATATTGATATGATCTGAGATAGCCATCAAAGTACCTGGGCCATATCCAATACCACCAGCTGCATTGGTTACAATGACACCTTCACATCCAAGAACTTTCATGACACGTACTGGGAAAGTCACGACTTCTAGAGGATTGCCTTCGTAGAAATGGAAACGACCTTGAAGGGCCAAGACCTTGCGACCTGCAAGGTCACCATATACCAATTTACCAGCGTGACCGACTACTGTAGAGCGGCCCCAGTTTGGAATCTCAGCATAGTCTACTACAACTGGATTTTCAATTTCTTCTGCCAATTCTCCCAGTCCTGATCCAAGGATTAGACCGAACTCAGGCGCTTGGATTCCCTTGTCTTTCAAGAAAGCAGCTGTTTCCTTGATTTTATCTAAAAATGTCATTGTGTGTCTCCTTTTTTATTTTTTAGCATTTGACCAATTTTATCAAAGGTTTTTGCATTGCGAATGGTAATATTGCGATAGAATGGCATCTTGAGCAAGTATTTGTGATAGGCTGTTTCGTAGTATGATTCTTCGGAGTATTTCCCCCAGAAAATACCAAGTTTTCCAAAATGAAGAACTTCATCTTCCAGTTCCAAACTGTTCACTTTCTCGATCACTTGATCCACATTCAATCCCTCCGTGTAAAAGAGGACATCCTTTCGTGCCAAATCTTTGGTCCACCAATCTGGCAGATTCTTCAGCTCTGCTTCACACTCTTCCTGACTCAGTAATGAAAAACTCTGAATAAATGGATAATGGACTTCAAAGAAAGCCTCTAACTTTTCAACCAATCGGGCTTTTGGAACTGTCGAAGTAAAGAAAATATTGCCACTGTTGATGTAAGTTTCAACCTTTTCAAGCCCTAACTCTGTCAATTCATGACGAAGCTCCGCCATGACGACCTTATTCTTACCACCAACATTGATACCTCTCACTAGCAAAACATAGTGCGTCATCTTATACCAATTTATCTAAGAAACTTTCCCCAATCATGGCTGTTTCAACACCAAAGTTATCCGCAACAGTCGCTGAGATATCTGCAAAATGTCCTACTGGAATGACACCATTTCCTTTAAAGGCAGGGCTATAGGCCAACAATGGAATATATTCACGAGTGTGGTCTGTTCCTGCATAAGTTGGATCATTTCCATGGTCCGCAGTAATCAAAAGAAGGTCATTCTCTCTCATAGCTGCGATAATTTCAGGCAAGCGTTCATCAAAGTCATGCAAGCAATCACGGTAGCCATGAGCATTGCGGCGGTGTCCATAAAGGGCATCAAAGTCAACTAAGTTTGTGAAGGAGAATCCTTTTTCAAATTCAGCAAGTCCCATGGTCTTCAATAATGTATCAATTCCATGGCTGTTTGACTTATTGTGACCCATGTCATGATTGATACCAGCTCCGTTAAAGATATCGTTGATTTTACCAACAGCGTAAGTATCGATACCAGCTTCGTTCAATTTATCCAAAACGGTTGGTGCAAATGGAGATACGGCCAAGTCACGACGATTTGCAGTACGAGTGAAGTTACCAGGCTCACCTACATAAGGACGGGCAATGATACGACCTAGAAGAGCTGGGCGCTCAAGGGTAATCGAACGAGCGTATTCACAAATACGATAAAGTTCATCCAAAGGGATGATGTCTTCATGGGCAGCAATCTGCAAAACAGGGTCAGCTGAAGTATAGATAATCAACTCCCCAGTTTCCATCTGACGTGGTCCAAAATCATCGATAACAGCTGTTCCTGAGTAAGGTTTGTTGGCTTCACGAATGACCTTACGTCCTGAAAATTCTTCGATTTTTGTCAGGATTTCTTCTGGGAATCCGTTCCAGAAAGTATCGAAGGGCTCCGTAATGTTGAGTCCCATGATTTCCCAGTGTCCAGTCATAGTATCCTTACCAAGAGATACTTCTTCTAATTTTGTTGCATATCCTGTTGGATTGCTTTCCGCCGGTACAGTCTTCAAAGGCGTTTCGCGAGGAATATTTCCAAGACCGATTTTAGCCATGTTTGGCACATTCAAACCAACTGTTTTGGAAATGTGTCCCAGTGTGTCAGAGGCACCATCTGGAACCCCTGCATTGACAAAGTTATTGGCATCTGGTGCAGCACCGATTCCTACAGAATCTAGTACCACCAAGTGAATACGATTAAATTTTGACATAGTGTATCTCCTTATTATTTTGATTATTTTGCTTTTGTTGAAGTTAAAATCTGAACTCCATCTCGCCCAGCAACGATGACCTTATCCACCATTTGGTTGAATAAACCGTGCTCTACAACACCAACGACATGGTCCAATTCTTGTCCGAAAGCAATTGGATCTTCAATGACATCCAAGGCAAGGTCAATGATAAAATTCTGCATATCGGTCACAAAACGTTGACCGTCTTTTTCACGGAAACTTGGTTTGTAGCCAGCTCGTTCAAAACGACGAAAGACTTGTTCTGCGCCATATTGAACTACTTCTACTGGCAATTTAAAAGCACCCAGTTTCTCTACTAGCTTGCTTTCATCCACTACCCAAATGTATTCTTTTGAGGGCGTTGCCACAACCTTCTCCATGAGAAGGGCACCACCACCGCCTTTGATTCCGTTAAACTGGCTATCCACTTCATCCGCCCCGTCGACTGTCACATCGACAAAGTCTACTTGGTCAATAGACTTGAGTGGGATATTAAGCCCTTCAGCCTGTTTACTGGTCACACTAGAAGTCGTTACAGCTGTAATCTGCAAGCCTTCTTCCTTGATACGACGACCGATTTCTTCGACAAAATAATAGGCAGTAGAACCCGTTCCCAGCCCGACAACCATACCATCATTGACAAACTCAGCAGCCTTGATACCTGCCATTTTCTTCAGATTTTCCACTCAATTACCTCCATTAGAAAGCTACTTCTATTATACCATGTAAAGGCTTTTATTTCATCTGGAAATTGAAAACGATAACCATTCTCGAAGAAATCTTTCTTGGGTTGATTTTTTATCATAAAGATGGTTAAATAATTAAATACAGAAAAGGAGAAATAAGATGAACCCATTAGATTTGTTTAATCAAGTAAAAGAACTAATCGAAACAAAAGATTTCGAAGCTGCAAAAACATTTGTTGCAGAAAATCAAGAACAACTTGGAGAATACTTCTCTCAAGCTCAACAGTTGATTTCTAGTTCTGAAGGTCTAGATGGCCTCGTTAGCAAGATTAAAGGATTTTTCTAAAGATATAAGAAGCTTATATAGTGGATTGAATTTCAGCAAAAAATGAACTAAATTTTCCCACAGTAAAACGCATAGTATCAAGATTTTTGTAACTCTGATACTATGCGTTTTTATGATTAACTATGCTCTGTAATAAACTTGTAAGCTTCTTGACCAGCGATAGCTCCATCTCCAACTGCTGTTGTTACTTGGCGAAGGTCTTTCAAGCGAACATCTCCAACGGCAAAGATACCATCAACTGCAGTTTTCATGTGGTTATCTGTCACAATCCAGCCAGCCTGATCTTGGATATTCAATTCTTTAACAAAATCGCTAAGAGGGTCCAATCCAACATAGATAAAGACGCCACCGAAGGCTTGTTCTGTCACTTGACCTGTTTTCACATTTTCAAATACGACAGATTCTACTCTGTTTTCACCCTTGATTTCCTTGACTACAGAATCCCAGATAAAGCTGACTTTTTCATTAGCAAAGGCTCGGTCTTGTAAAACTTTTTGGGCGCGAAGTTGGTCACGACGGTGAACAATGGTCACAGTCTTAGCAAAACGAGTCAAGAAGAGAGCTTCTTCAACAGCTGAATCTCCACCACCAACTACCAACAAATCTTGGTCACGGAAGAAGGCACCATCACACACAGCACAGTAAGAAACACCACGACTGTTCAGTTCTTCTTCTCCAGGTACTCCCAAAGGACGGTGTTTAGAGCCAGTTGCTACGATAACTGTACGTGTTTCATATGTTTGGTCATCAGTAATCACTTTCTTAAAATCGCCATGGTCTTCTACATTTTCAACATAACCATAAATGTGCTCAACACCAAGATTTTCAAGTGGTTCAAACATCTTTTCAGCCAATTCAGGCCCACTAATATTAGCATATCCTGGATAATTTTCGATATCAGAGGTATTATTCATCTGACCACCTGGCAGACCGCCTTCAATCAAGGCTACTTTCAGATTGCTGCGAGCAGCATACAAGGCTGCAGTCATCCCTGCAGGTCCAGCACCGATAATAATAGTATCGTACATATAGATTCCTTCTTTCTTGTTGTAACTATCTTTATTCTAACTCTTTCTTGTCAATCAAGCAAGGATTATGCTTTGAAAACAAGAATTAAACTCATAACCGCAAAGGATAATACTGGAACAACCAAGACTCCAATCATAATCATATCATAGAGATGGGCTTGGCGAGCCTTGGCTGTCTTATCAACTCCCGACATGGCTCTTAGTCCAATCCAAATCCCTAAAAAAATCAGGACGAGGATGGTGGTCAAGATCAAACTCTCGAAATATAAAGAAAATAGTTGCAGTAGCATGATTTCTCTCATTTCTATCTTTTTTAAAGAGTAAACTCAGCTAGTCCAGCTAACTGAGTTTTCCTTTATCTATTATATCAAATATAAGTCCGTTTGTAACTAGCGAAGAATTCTTTTGTCCGCTCTTCTTTAGGATGGTGGATAATCTCATCTGGAGTTCCAGACTCAATGATTTTCCCCTTATCTAAGAAGAGAATCTTATCAGCCACTTGGGCTACAAAGGACATGTCATGACTAACCAAAATCATGGTTTGACCTGACTTAGCAGCATCTGCAATAGACTTTTCTACTTCACCGACCAATTCTGGGTCAAGGGCTGAAGTTGGTTCGTCTAAGAGCAAGACATCTGGTTTCATAGCAAGCGCACGCGCTAAGGCAACCCGTTGCTTTTGTCCACCTGATAAATGGCGAGGGTAATGGTTTTCACGGTCAGAAAGCCCAACCTTAGCCAACTCTTCCTTGGCAATCTTAGTCGCTTCTTGGTCAGATAATTTCTTGACAACAACCAAGCCTTCTTTTACATTATCAAGTGCTGTTCGGCGTTCAAACAAATTAAACTGTTGGAAAACCATAGACAGCTTACGGCGTAGGGCAAGGATTTCTTCTTGAGTGATCTTAGAAAAATCAACTGAGAAATCATCAATCTGAATAGAGCCACTGTCAGGTGTTTCAAGATAATTGAGACTGCGAAGGAATGTTGATTTTCCAGCTCCTGAAGAACCAATCAAGGCTACGACTTCCCCTTTTTGAATATCCAAGTCCAGATGGTCCAAGACAGTCTGTCCTGAAAAGGATTTGCTTAAATTCGAAATCTTAATCATTAACGAAGGTCTCCTTTCACATCTGTTTGCACTGTATCAGGTGCAGAAATAGCCATTTTTCTCTCGATGAAACGACCAAGACTTTCAATACCGATATTTACTACCCAATAAACAAGGGCAACGGAAATAAAGCGTTCAAAGTAACGATAATCGGCACCACCCAAAATCTGAGCTTGGGCAAAGACTTCCACAACACCCGCACTGAAGGCTAGGGAAGTTCCCTTGGTCAAGCCGATGAGGGAGTTAATTAATGTTGGAGTAGCTACCACCGCTGCATTTGGAATAATCACTCGTCGATAAACTTGCGCTCGGGTCATACCCAGACTGCGTGCCGCCTCAATCTCACCAGGATTAACTGAGAGAATGGCTGCACGAATGGTTTCACTAGCATAAGCTGCTTCATTAAAGGCAAAGGCTACAATCGCAAAAACAGCAGCTGGAATCGCATTGATATTGAAACCAGTACCCCATTGCTGATTGAGGGCTTTCAAAGCCAAAGGGATTCCGTAGTAGGTCAACATGAGTTGCACCAAAATCGGTGTCCCTTTTAAGAAACTAACAAAGAAAGCCTGCAAGGGATATAAAATCTTGACACGATTGATTTTCACAATGGCAAAAAGAAGCGCCAAAACCAAGCCAAAAAGGGCACCACCAATTGTCAACATAATCGTTGTTGGAAGTTGTTGGACAATTCTCGGGATTCCATCAAAGACCGAACGCAGGCTAAAAAGCTTGCCATCTGGAATCAATTGCATCAAGTTTTGGTACCAATCTGATGCTAAAATCGTTGTAACATTCATAAAAACATCCTCTCCTGATAATGATTCATTCTACCATACTTCTGCCGTCAATGAAATTATTTGCTACGGTCAGATACAGACTTTGTCTACCTACTAGTTTATCATACTTTGAAACAGGGAGGTTATATATTTTATCTATCAAAGAGATAAGTAAAAACTATTTCAGTCCCAATTCTTCATAAGATTTTCGATAACCAATTTGCTTAACAGTTCCATTTTCTACTAAAATCGGCCGTTTTAACAACATACCGTCGCTTGCTAGCAACTCAGCCGCTTCTTGATTTGACAGACTTCCTACCTTATCTTTCAGCCCCAATTCACGATATTTGATCCCACTAGTGTTGAAAAATTGCTTCAACTCGAAACCTGAAGTCTCTAACCAGTTTAAAATGACTTCTTGGCTGGGTGTTTCTTCGACGATATGAACGGCTTTATAGTCCACACCGAGTTGGTTTAATTCTTGCTTTGCTTTTTTACAAGTTGAACATTTTGGGTATTCGATAAATTCTAACATGTCTTTCACTTTCTATTGTTTATATCTTTAAAATCTACGCCTTCATGATCCAAGAGCCAAGCTTTCTTTTCCACTCCTGCAGCATAACCTGTCAAACGCTTTCCTGCTCCTAGCACACGATGACAAGGTACTAGAATAGACCACGGATTGCGTCCTACCGCTCCACCAATTGCTTGAGCAGAAGCAACTTGCAGGTCTTGGGCTATTTGCCCATAGGTCACTGTCTGACCATAAGGAATTCCCTGTAAATAGGACCAAACTCTCTTTTCAAAATCCGTTCCTATTGGAGCCAAGGGCAAGTTGGATAAATCCTGAGGCTTGCCTTTAAAGTAAGCATCTAAGCAAGCAATAACTGGATCTAAAATGGGATGACTAACAACTTCTTCTATCGTTTCATCTCCTATCCCCCTCTCAAAATGCTTCTGCTCCTGTACCCAAATTCCATACAAATATTGGCCATCAGCTACGAGAGAAAGGGAACCAATCGGCGAAGAATAGAACATTTTTATGTACTTCTTTTGCATTATTTCTTCAATTTTTGATAGACCAAGCGTTCGCCATCAACTAGAACCTTACCAACCTGTTTAAAATCCAGTTTTTCGAAAATATATTGCATAACCTTGTTTTCAGCATGCGTATCTGAGCGAAAATCTAGGTAATCAAAACCTTCAATCAAGCCTTCTAGGAAAGTCTGAGCAATCCCCTGTCCCTGCACATCTGCAGCTACAGCAATACGGTGAAAGACTAGGTACTCTGACTCTCCAGCTTGCCATTTTCCTTCATAAATGGCTTCATAGGCTGCCTCTGGACTCTTGGTCACAGCTGCATAAGCTAGTAGTTCTCCCTCTTCCAAGGCTACATAGGCTTGACCTGAGATAATATCCTCAATAATAATATCAGCATTTGGATAACCATTTTGCCACTGGTCACTACCAGCATCCGCTAAACATTTTTTAGCATCCTCCATCACTTGCATGATGGCATCTACTTCATTTGGAAAAGCTAAACGAATCTCCATCTTTTCTCCTCATTTCTGACTAGTTTCTCCCATCATAGCATAATTTAAGTCTTTCTACAAGCAGTTAAAACTTGACTTTCTATTTTTATTATTTTATAATCTGGTTATTAAAACTAGATAAAAAGGAGTTGAAAATGAAAACTACCTTTTTCTACCCAAAATGGGCAGAAATTCCAAACATTGACCTCTATCTGGACCAGGTTTTACTCTATGTCAATCAGGTCTGCGCCCCTATCTTTCCTGATAAAGACAAGGGCCTGACAGCATCTATGGTCAATAATTATGTGAAACATGGTTACCTGACAAAGCCTGATAAGAAAAAATACCAACGTCAACAGATTGCCCGTCTGATTGCTATCACAACCCTCAAGTCGGTCTTTTCTATTCAAGAAATAGCCCAGACACTGAACACTCTCCAAACTCAAGCAAGTTCAGACCAAATCTACGATGCTTTTGTGGACTACATGAACCAAGGAATGGACCCAGCTAACCCCATTATCCAAAGTAGCTGCCAAACCGTTAAGCTCTATCATCAAACCCTAGCCTTAATCCATCATACTCAAGAGGAGGAAATCCGATGAACACTAGTCTTAAATTCAGCAAACAACTCAGTTTTGGAGAGGAGATTGCTAATAGTGTGACCCATGCCGTAGGTGCAGTCATCATGCTCATATTACTCCCCATTTCATCCACCTATAGCTATGAGGCACACGGATTTTTATCATCTATCGGCGTTTCCATGTTCGTTATCAGTCTCTTTCTCATGTTCCTCTCATCCACCATTTACCACTCTATGGCCTATGGTTCGACCCACAAATATGTCTTGCGAATCATTGACCATTCTATGATTTATGTGGCTATCGCAGGCTCTTATACGCCAGTCGTCTTAACCTTGATGAATAACTGGTTTGGCTATCTGATCATTGCCATTCAGTGGGGAACGACCATCTTTGGTATTCTCTATAAAATCTTTGCTAAAAAGGTCAATGAGAAATTCAGCCTTGCTCTTTACCTGATTATGGGCTGGTTGGTTCTGGCTATCATTCCAGCCATTATCAGTCAAACGACACCCATTTTCTGGAGTCTTATGGTAACTGGTGGACTCTGTTATACAGTTGGAGCTGGATTTTACGCCAAGAAAAAACCTTATTTCCACATGATTTGGCATCTCTTTATCCTAGTTGCGTCTGCCCTACAATACATCGCTATTGTTTATTATATGTAAAAAGAGGTCGGGACAAATCCTAACCTCGTTTTTATTATCTATGATGTTTTATACCCAATCAAAAAATTACTCTAGCCCATTTTATAGTACCTACTATCGTGCCGTCAATTATGGGATACTGCTCCCCTGCTAGTATGTAAATCAGAGTAGTTATACTAAATTCAAACCACGTCAGCGTCGCATTACCGTACTCAAGTATAGCTTGCGGCTAGCTTACTGGCTTGCTTTTTGATTTTCATTGAGTATTAAATCATAATCATCCGTTAATAAACCGTACCTAACGAATCAAGACAGACTAATGGTCACATAAGAAAAAACCATTTTCCAACGTTTTTTTGACTGTGATTTCTTTAGATGCATTTTCTCCTAAGGCAAATCATTCCCTGCAGCGATGTAAATTTCATACCATTCTTTTCGAGTCAAGTTTACTTTACTTGCTTGGCTTGCCTCTATCAAATGCTTAGGATTGGTTGTACCTACGACTGCCTGCATTTTGGCTGGGTAGCGTAACACCCAAGCGATAGCAATAGCTGATGGGCTCACACTGTATTTTAATGCTAATCGATTTAGGACTTGGTTTAGTTGTTGGAACTTCTCATTGCCAACAAAATTCCCTTTAAAATATCCAAACTGCAAGACTGACCAGGCCTGAATAACCATGTCGTTTAATTTGCAGTATTCAAAGACGCTTCCATCACGCACAGCTGCCTTGTTGCCTTCCATATTGACATGAAATCCTGATTCAAAACCAGGTGTGAAAGCTGCACTTAATTGTAATTGATTGATCGATAGAGGCTGTTTGACTTCTTTCTTAAGCAATTCCATCATCATAGGATTTTGATTAGAAACTCCAAACTCTCGAACCTTGCCTTGTTCATAAAGGAGATCAAAGGCTTCTGCTACTTGGTCAGATTCCATCAAAGCATCTGGTCGATGAAGAAGCAAACTATCTAAATAATCAACCTGCAATCTTTTTAAAATTCCATCTACTGATTCTAGAATATACTCTTTTGAAAAATCAAAATAGGTAAATTCTTCAATGCGAATTCCACATTTGGACTGAATCCATATCTTTTCTCTTAAATCTGGATGATTTTTTAGGACAAGACCTAACAGTTCTTCACAATGACCACGACCATATATATCAGCCAAGTCGAAGGCATTGATTCCAACAGAAAGTGCTGTTGCTACAAGCTCTTCAACTTCTTTTACAGACTTATCTTCTATTCTCATCATTCCGAGAACAATTTCTGATAATTCTTTATCATCTTGACCAAGAGTTATGTATCTCATCAAATTTTTCTCCTTTAATTCTACATTCTTCCCTTCATTATAACAAAAAACCGCTTTGCAACGGCTTTTTGACTATATTTCACTCCATTTTATCTTCTTAAACCCACGGAACAAGAGAAAGATTCCAATAAAAAGAACAGCTAAAGGAATGAATTTTGTAAGGAAAATATTTGAAATGCCCATCCACTCATAGTAACAGAGCAGAGACCCTACAACAAGATGGGCAACAATCATACTGACAAAGGGACGAAAGACCGCTTCTTTCCAATTCCAAATACTGATGACTAGAGAAAGCGTAAAGACAAGGAAACTATCCCAGGGAGCAGGAAGATAAAAGGCTCCTTCTTGTATGAAATTTGCCATTCCTACATATCCTAGAACAACTAGAAGAACTATACTCCCAACGACAATATAAGTGCCAATTTTCATCTTAGGAGAATCTTGAACTAAACTCCATCGTAAGATTGTAGTCACAAGCCCAAATCCAATCAGAAAAAGAAGAAGTTGCCCTAAAAACGTGAGCAAATTGACTGTTAAAAGAGGACCTTTAGAAAAATCACCTAGTAGTTGATAATAACGTAATACCGCTAGGACCAGAATTGGGGTCAAAAGGGACTCCTTGATAGAACTACGTGGTGCTTCCTTGAGCATCTCTTTCATTATTGTTTTAGGATTCTTACCTAAATAATCCTCTGCACTCATGCCATCACGTTCTGCTTCTGAGAAATCTAACATCATCAAATAAATCTGCTCTCTGAGGTAGTCCTCATCATAGAGAAATCCAGCAAGATTAAAACTATCCCAGAGCTCCTCAAAATACTGCTGATTGTCCTCAGAAAACTGATGCAACAAAGCACTTGTTTCTTCATAATACTTCATTTTCGTCATGGTTTACCCTCCATTCTTAATCCCTTCTACTTTTTGACTCAAATCGTCCCATTGTTGCCAAAAGACTGAGACACGCTCTTCTCCTTCTTTAGTTAACGAAAAATACTTCCGATCTGGACCATCTGGCGACGGGCGCATATCGCCTCTTATCCATTGATTTTTTTCTAACTTTTGCAACAAAGGATAAATAGTTCCTGGAACTATAGTGTCAAATCCAGCCTCTCGTAAAGTCTGAACCAACTCATAACCATACCGCTCTTTTTGACCAATCATATCCAAGACACAACCTTCAAGAACACCTTTTAATAGCTGAGTTTCTTTCATCACTTCTCCCTTCTAATCTATTTTGTAATACCTACTAGTAGCTTCATCTATAATATACCACTTTCACACTAGTTTGTAAAGCATAATAGTTAAAATAAAAAAACAGAACTAGCATAAACTAGTCCTGTCTATTGTTACCCAATCACACTTCCGTTTGGTACAGCTGGATCAACTGTGAGAAGGGTTAATTTTCCATCATGTTCAGCTGAGAGGATCATCCCTTGACTGACATATTTCTTCATCATCTTACGAGGTTTGAGGTTAGCAACGATTTGGACTTTCTGGCCGACCAATTCTTGTTCATTTGGATAGTATTTTGCAATTCCTGAAAGAATTTGACGATCTTCTCCATCACCAGCATCCAAGCGGAATTGAAGCAACTTATCTGAACCTTCTACTTTAGACACTTCTTTGACTTCTGCGACACGGATTTCGACCTTGTCAAAGTCTTCAAACTTGATTTCTTCCTTGTTTAGTTTGAGTTCAACTTCGTCTGGGTTCCACTCTGTTTCGACTGCTGGTTTGTTACCTTCCATTTGTTCCTTGATATAGGCGATTTCTTCTTCCATATCGAGACGTGGGAAGATTGGTGTTCCTTTGGCAACTACAGTCACATCTGCTGGGAAGTCAGCCAAGCTCAAGTTTTCAAGGCTCGCTACTTCTTCCAAGCCAAGTTGAGTCAAGACTGCACGACTGGTTTCCATCATAAATGGCTCCATCAAGTGAGCAACAACACGAAGGCTAGCTGCCAAGTGACTCATGACACTTGCTAATTGATCACGAAGTGCTTCATCCTTAGCCAAGACCCATGGAGCTGTCTCGTCGATGTATTTATTAGTACGAGAGATCAGAGTCCAGACTGCTTCAAGGGCACGTGGGTAGTCAACTGCTTCCATGTATTTATGGTAATCAGCAATTGATTCAGCAGCTACTTGAGCAAGAGCATGGTCAAACTCTGTCACGCCCTCTTCATAGGCTGGGATTTGCCCATCAAAGTACTTGTTAATCATAGAAACCGTACGGTTGAGGAGGTTTCCAAGGTCATTGGCCAATTCGTAGTTGATACGGCCGACATAGTCTTCTGGAGTGAAGGTTCCGTCTGAACCAACTGGAAGGCTACGCATGAGGTAGTAACGCAGTGGGTCCAGTCCATAGCGCTCTACCAACATTTCAGGATAAACGACATTCCCTTTAGACTTAGACATCTTACCGTCTTTCATGACGAACCAACCGTGAGCAATCAAACGATCTGGCAATTTGATATCCAACATCATAAGAAGGATTGGCCAGTAGATGGAGTGGAATCGAAGGATGTCTTTTCCTACCATGTGGAAGACTGTTCCATTCCAGAACTTGTCAAAGTTACCATGTTCATCTTGACCGTATCCAAGCGCTGTTACATAGTTAAGAAGAGCATCAATCCAAACATAGACAACGTGTTTAGGATTTGATGGTACTGGAACGCCCCATGTAAAGGTTGTACGAGAAACTGCCAAATCCTCTAAACCTGGCTCGATAAAATTGCGAAGCATTTCATTCAGACGACCATCTGGAGTGATAAATTCAGGATGAGCTTTGAAAAATTCTACCAAACGATCTTGGTATTTGCTGAGACGAAGGAAGTATGATTCTTCAGAAACCCATTCCACCTCGTGACCTGATGGAGCGATTCCACCAGTCACATTTCCAGCTTCGTCACGGAAAACTTCCGCAAGCTGACTTTCTGTAAAGAATTCTTCATCTGAGACTGAATACCAGCCAGAGTATTCACCCAAATAGATGTCATCTTGAGCAAGCAAGCGCTCAAAGACCTGTGCGACAACTTTTTCATGGTAGTCATCAGTTGTACGGATAAATTTATCATATGAGATATCGAGTAATTGCCAGAGTTCTTTAACTCCAACTGCCATTCCATCAACATAAGCTTGAGGTGTGATGCCAGCTTCTTCAGCTTTCTGCTGGATTTTCTGACCATGCTCATCAAGACCTGTCAGATAAAAGACATCGTAGCCCATCAAGCGTTTGTAACGCGCTAGGACATCACAAGCGATGGTTGTGTAGGCAGAACCGATATGAAGTTTACCAGATGGATAGTAAATCGGTGTTGTAATATAAAAATTCTTTTCAGACATAATTTTTCCTTTCCAGGCAAATGAAACCTGTTTTTCTAACACTTCATTATATCACATTTTTAAGGATTTTCGATAGAGAAATCCATACAAAAACAAGATAGACAAGTGTCCATCTTGTTGATCTTATTCATATCGAAGGGCTTCAATTGGATCAAGTTTAGATGCCTTGTTGGCTGGCAAGACTCCAAAAATCATACCAACGCTAGCCGAAACTGCAAGACTAAATAGGGCAACCGGGATTGACACTCCTACTTCTATACCCGCAATCAATCCTTGCAAGAGTATGCCCGCTATAGCGGTTAAGCCTGTCGCAATGGTTAAACCAATGACTCCGCCTAACAAGGTCAAAATCATGGATTCAATCAAAAACTGAATTAAAATATTAGCACGTGTCGCACCCAAAGCCTTACGGAGACCAATCTCACGAGTGCGCTCTGTCACCGAAACCAGCATGATGTTCATAACACCAGTTCCTCCAACAAAGAGAGAAATTCCTGCGATGGCACTAATAATCGTAGTTATAAATCCAAAAAGTTGTTGTACTTCTTGGAAGGCTGCAGTCGCATCTGCCACCTGATACTCCCCTTGCTGAAGACCAGCAATCTCGGTCAATTTTCTAGCTAATTCTGGTCCCACTGTTGGTGTCAAACTGGTATCATTGACACGGAAGACAATATCAGAAATTTCATCCATATTGAAGTTATTGGCAAGAGAAATATTAGTCGTAATTGGAAGTCCACCAATACCAAAAGTCTTGGCAGTCTTGGCCTCATCGCTGGTATAGACACCAATGACACGATAGCTAAAGCCACCAACATCTATAACCTGATTAACAGCTTCTTGAGCAGATCCAAACAGGCTATTAGCAAGTTCTTGGTCTAGCAAAATGACACTGGCCACATCTTTATAATCCTGAGCTATGAGACTGCGACCTGCAACAATTTCATTTTCAACCGCCTTCATGTAAGTAACATTTCCACCTGTCAAGCTAGCTCGCTCCACCTTTTTATCTTTATAAGATAAGGTGGTATTCGTTGAGTTGGTTACATAGTAACTGTCCACACCCTTGAGTTTGGCTGCCTCCTTGACCCAAGCTTCTTGCGGTTTTGGTGGTTCAACAGGAACTTCCTCTTCTTTCCCAGAAACTGTCAAAGCTGATTGTTTTTGGGTAAAAGAACCATCTTTACTTTTAATAGGCGAGAAAAAGACATGGATATTCTTCTGTGACTTGGTCATATTCTTATTGACCTGACGAGACATGGAATCACCTAGAGCCATAATCACAACAACTGATGAAACACCAATGATAATCCCAATCATAGTGAGAAAAGAGCGCATCTTGTGGGCCATGATAGATGAAAAGGCAAATTTCAGATTCTGCATCTTAGTTTTCCTCCCTTTCTAACTGCGCACTGTCAGACGAAATAACTCCATCTCGAATGACAATCTGGCGTTTAGCATAAGCAGCGATTTCAGGCTCATGCGTTACCATGATAATGGTTTTTCCTTCTTTATTTAGTTCAACCAACAGTTGCATAATTTGGTTCCCTGTTTTGGTATCCAAGGCTCCTGTCGGTTCATCCGCTAGGATAATAGAAGGATTGTTTACCAAGGCACGCGCGATAGCTACACGTTGTTTTTGACCACCAGATAATTCCGAAGGCAAATGGTGACTACGTTCTGTCAACTCAACCTTATCTAAATATTCCTCGGCTAACTTGCGACGTTTTGAAGCCGAAACTCCTGCATAAATCAAGGGCAATTCTACATTTTGTAGAGCATTGAGTTTGGATAGAAGAAAGAACTGCTGAAAGACAAATCCGATTTGTTGGTTACGGACCTTGGCTAACTGTTTTTCACCCAGTCCAGCTACTTCTTGGCCTTCAAGATAATACTCTCCACTGGTTGGTGTATCCAACATGCCAATGGTATTCATTAGAGTAGACTTACCAGAACCCGATGGTCCCATGATGGCAACAAACTCACCCTCATTCACTTCTAGGTTGATATTTTTGAGAACCTGCAGCTCTTGGTCACCATTTCGGTAACTTCTGCAGATATTTTTTAAACTAATTAGTTTCTTCATCAGCCTTCACCTCTTTTCCTTCCTCTAGAGAAGACGTTGGGTTACTGATGACCTTGACTCCATTTGTCAGACCTGAAGTGATTTCTTGGTTGTCTGCATCAGCATTTCCCAAACCGACTTCCACTTTCTTGGCCTTTTTCTGCTCGTCAAGTACCCAGACATAGTTCTTATCATTTTCAGTCACAACACTTGTTAGTGGAACCAGAATAGCTTTACTCTTATTCTTAACCTCAACACTTACTGAGAATCCTTGTTTCAAGTCACCGATTTCACTTGTAACATCGATGGTATATGGATATTTAGAACCAGAGTTACCGCCTGCTGCTGCAGCTGCACTTGCTGCTTCTCCATTGTTTTTAGGGTAGTCAGAAATATAGCTAAGCTTACCAGTCCAGCTTTTATCTTGATAAACTTTAGAAGTAAAGGTTACTTCTTGACCTACAGATAAGTTGGCAAGGTTGTATTCAGATAGTTCACCCTTAACTTGCAAGTTTTCATTGCTAACGACATGAACTACCACCTGGCTAGCTCCAGTTGGAGATTTAGAAACATTACGGTTGACTTCGACCACAGTTCCTTCTAGAGTGCTGAGAACCGTCATTGCATCCAACTGACTTTGAGCCTTACTTAATTGTGCTGCTGCATCTGCACGAGCATCACGAGCATCACCTAGTTGTGCATCAATAGATGACACTGAATTTCCTGAGACTGGAGCTGGAGTTTGGGATGCTGCACCTTCTCCTCCTGCTGGCGCTGGTAACTGGGGAGCTGAAGCGGCTTCATTTCGTGCTTGATTGAGTTCGTTGATATGACGGTCTGCCTTCGCGACTGCTCGGCTCGCTGAATCATAGGCCGCCTGAGCTTCTGAACTACTGTACTTGACTAAAGCCTGCCCTTCGCTGACCTTATCACCCACAGAAACAAGGATTTCATCTAAATCTCCCTTACTAGCATCAAAATAAACATATTGTTCATTTTTTGCTGTTACTGTCCCTGACAATAAAACAAAGGATGCCACGCTTCCTTCCTTGGCAACAACAAGATGAGTAGGTTCATCTTTTACAGCGGTTTGAGATGGTTGTCTAAAGAGTAAAATCCCTCCAGCACCCAATACAACTACACTTGCAGCACCGATTGCTGCATACAATTGCCACTTTTTAGCTTTACCATTCTTTTTCATAATGAAACTCCTTTTTGATTTAAAGTTCTTAACAATATTATACAAAAATTATCAATTTGAAACAATAACATTTCATAACGAAATAATGACATTTCAGGATTTAATTATTGTTCGGAATTTATTTTACAATCATTGTACTAGTTATATAATACACTTTATTTTTCTTTTTTGCAAGCCTTTTCTTTAATTTTTTTGAACGTAGCAGATTTTTGCAATCAGATAAAAAAAAAGATAGAATATGACTATCAAAAAATGACACTCTATTATTTAAAAGAGTACAAAGGAGTTTTCAATGAGAGAATACGATATCATTGCTATTGGTGGAGGTAGCGGAGGAATTGCTACCATGAACCGTGCTGGTGAACATGGGGCCAAAGCGGCCGTTATTGAGGAAAAGAAATTAGGTGGAACCTGTGTCAATGTCGGCTGTGTTCCTAAGAAAATCATGTGGTACGGGGCGCAAATCGCTGAAACTTTCCATCAATTTGGAGAAGACTACGGCTTTAAGACTACTGATCTTAACTTTGACTTTGCAACCCTACGTCGCAATCGTGAAGCTTACATCGATCGCGCTCGTTCTTCTTATGATGGCAGTTTTAAACGCAACGGTGTAGACTTGATTGAAGGCCATGCTGAATTTGTAGATTCTCATACTGTTAGCGTAAATGGTGAACTGATTCGTGCTAAACATATCGTGATTGCTACTGGTGCCCATCCAAGTATTCCAGACGTTCCTGGTGCTGAACTAGGTGGCTCTTCTGATGATGTATTTGCCTGGGAAGAACTTCCAGAGTCAGTTGCTATTCTAGGCGCGGGTTATATTGCCGTTGAATTGGCTGGCGTTCTCCACACTTTTGGTGTCAAGACAGACCTCTTTGTTCGCCGCGATCGTCCTTTACGTGGTTTTGATTCTTACATCGTTGAAGGTTTAGTCAAGGAAATGGAAAGAACAAACTTACCACTTCATACTCACAAAGTCCCTGCCAAGTTAGAAAAAACTGCTGAAGGCATTACCATTCATTTCGAAGATGGTACTAGTCACACAGCTAGCCAAGTTATCTGGGCTACAGGTCGCCGTCCAAACGTTAAGGGCTTGCAACTTGAAAAAGCTGGAGTGACTTTAAACGAACGTGGCTTTATCCAAGTGGATGAATACCAAAATACTGTTGTTGAGGGAATCTACGCTCTAGGTGATGTAACGGGCGAAAAAGAACTAACTCCAGTTGCAATCAAGGCTGGGCGTACCCTATCTGAACGTCTCTTTAACGGAAAAACAACTGCAAAAATGGACTACTCAACTATTCCAACTGTTGTCTTTTCACACCCTGCTATCGGAACGGTTGGTTTGACAGAAGAACAAGCCATTAAAGAATACGGTCAAGACCAAATCAAGGTTTACAAATCAAGCTTTACGTCTATGTACTCTGCTTGCACTTGCAACCGTCAAGAAACTCGTTTCAAATTGATCACAGCTGGTTCAGAAGAAAAAGTTGTCGGACTTCATGGAATTGGCTATGGTGTTGATGAAATGATTCAAGGATTTGCTGTTGCTATCAAAATGGGAGCAACCAAGGCAGACTTTGATGCAACCGTAGCGATTCACCCAACTGCATCTGAAGAATTTGTAACTATGCGTTAATCGAAATAAAAGAAGCTGATACAAATGTGTCTGCTTCTTTTTTAATGTCTTCGAATCAACAAAACAATTATCCAACTTAATCAGTAAGCAAAATCGGCCGTTACAGCTTTTGTTACCTTGTTTTTAAAAATCGGTTGACAATGATTCCTCTACGAGTATAATTGTTACTATACATCAGAAAAGAGGTTAACTATTATGAAAAAAGCTCACGTTTATGCTATCCCTGCTATTGGGGCTGCTCTCATTGCTGTTTTGGCACAAATCAGTCTTCCAATTGGACCTGTGCCCTTCACTCTGCAGAACTTTGCAATCGGCTTGATTGCTACTGTCTTTAGACCGAGAGAGGCTGTACTTTCTGTTGGACTCTATCTTCTTCTAGGTGCTATCGGTCTTCCTGTCTTTGCAGGAGGTGGAGCTGGATTTCATGCTTTGGTTGGTCCTACTGCAGGTTATCTTTGGTTTTATCTTGTATACTCTGGACTTACTTCTTCCATAACTAACAGCAAGAGTGGAGTTGTCAAGATTTTTCTTGCAAACCTCTTGGGTGATGCCCTTGTCTTTGTCGGTGGAATCATTGGCTTGCATTTCCTAGCTGGAATGCCATTTGAAAAAGCTCTTGTTGTGGGGGTATTTCCCTTTATCATACCAGATTTTGGTAAAATTATTGCTATTAGTATTATTAGCCGTCCACTACTTCAACGCCTTAAAAATCAGTCTTACTTTACTAACTAAAAAAGGATAGCGAGTTGTCATAACTCAATATCCTTTTCTTTCATTTTGAAAACTTATACTTAATGAAAATCAAAGAGCAAACTAGGAAGCTAGCCACAGGCTATACTTGAGTACGGCAAGGCGAAGCTGACTCGGTTTGAAGAGATTTTCGAAGAGTATTAGTTTCCTTTAAAAGCATCCACCATGGTTTGAAATTCTTCATTAGAGAGAGTAATTCCTTTGCCCATTTTAGTATGATCTGGGCTCCAAGCACGAATATCAAACTTTGCAGGGGCACCATTAAAGCTCACACGGTTGATTTCCTTGGTCCAACCTTTTTCGTTTTCAGAAAGAGTCAACAAGTGCTCTTCGATTTCAAATGTAAATTCTGCCATTTTCTTCTCCTTTTTTAGCTTTTATCTGATTATTCGTAAAATCTTGTAGATTTTAGGAAAATTTTATATAATATTGATATAAAAGAAGGGAGGCCAATATGAGACATAAATTCCAGCAAGTTCTAGATAAAATACATGACTTTTTAAATGGACATGAAGAACCTGACCAGACTGAAACCAACTCCCTTACAGCCACTATTGAAGAGGCTATCCAGAAACAAACCGCTGTTCACCTTATCTTATCTGAGACAAGTTTTACAGGTGATATCATCAAATACGATCACCAACGCCAACAAATTATCGTGAAAAATTTCGCCAAAAATGTGACCCGTATTATCCGCATAAGCGATATTCAACGCCTACGATTTGTCCCTTCAACTGTCCAAACAGCCCAAAAAAATAGATTTAAGAAAGAGTGAGATGTAGTTGCTTCATCCCACTCTTTTTTCTTAGCGAACTTGTTCAAAATGTAAATGAACGGCGATGTGATCTCCATAACCACTTCTTTCCAAGTCACGTTGTAGACGATAGGAAATGTAGTGTTCTGCGATAGTAATGTAACCTGCTCCCAGTAAACGATGTTCAACCAAAGACTGAATCATGCTGATGGTAGCACGTTCCACCTTGGCTTCTTCCAAATCCAAAACCACTTTCTTAGTGACTTGTGCAAGGTTTTGACGCAAATCATCTGTCAATACATAGACAGTCTGAGCTGCCTTTAAGATAGCTTGGTAAATCTTATCTGGATTAAATTCAGCAATTTCTCCATCACGTTTGATTACTTGCATAGGTTTCTCCTTTATTCTTTGTTTTCTTTGATTTCTGCCAGCATTTTTTCTTCTTCTGCTGTCAGTTGATAATGTTCAAGCAAATCCGGTCTGCGCTCGTAGGTTTTCTTTAAACTCTCATACAGGCGCCACTGACGAATCTTTTCATGGTGCCCGCTCATCAGTACATCTGGCACAACCATGCCTCTATAATCATAGGGACGTGTGTACTGAGGGTATTCAAGAAGGCCAGAAGAAAAACTATCATCTTGGTGGCTAGACTCCTTGCCAATCACTTCTGGAATCAGGCGTACCGTCGCATCAATCATGGTCATGGCTGCCAATTCACCACCAGTGAGGACATAGTCGCCCAGGGAAATCTCATCTGTCACCAAGGTCTTAATACGCTCATCATAACCCTCATAGTGCCCACAGATAAAGATTAGCTCTTCCTCTTGAGCTAAATCCTCAGCATAAGTCTGATCAAACTGCTTGCCAGCTGGGTCTAGGAGAATGACGCGCGGATTTTTCTTTTCAATAGCATCAAAGGCATCGAAAATAGGTTGCGCTCGGAGCAACATGCCCTGACCGCCTCCGTAGGGCTCATCATCGACATGACGAGCCTTTTCAGCATTTTCTCGGAAGTTATGATACTGGATATCCAAGAGCCCTTTTTCTCGAGCCTTTCCAACGATTGAGTGCTCCAGTGGAGAAAACATCTCTGGAAAAAGGGTTAAAATATCAATCTTCATCGTCTAACCCTTCTAAGATTTCCACATCGACCCGTTTATTTGGAATATCAACATTGAGAACCACTGGTGGGATATAAGGCAAGAGCAAGTCACGTTTACTTTTTCGCTTGACCACCCAGACATCGTTAGCACCTGGTTGTAGGATTTCCTTGATGGTTCCAATCAAGTTATCACCCTCATAGACTTCCAAACCGATAATCTCGTGATAATAAAATTCACCATCGTCTAGGTCATTCAAATCTTCCTCAGCGACCTTGAGACTGTATCCCTTGTACTTTTCAATAGCATTGATATGGTACATATCTTTGAATTTAATAATGTCAAAGTTCTTCTGTTTACGGTGGCTAGCGATAGTCACTGTTTGGACAAACTGATCTTTTTCATCAAACAAGGCTAGCTCAGCCCCTTTTTTAAACCGTTCTTCTGTAAAATCCGTCACAGACAAGACTCGCATCTCACCCTGCAAGCCCTGCGTATTGACGATTTTCCCAACATTAAAGTAGTTCATCTTGTCTCCTGTACTCTCCTTCTTTCCATCTTATTCTGACAATTCTCGAATAATAGTCGCAATTTTTTCTGATTCTGACCATTGTAAATAATGGTGATTCCCTCCTAAAATGAGTTTAGTATTGGAAGTCCAATATTCTGATTCTCTGTACTCTTTTTCTCTATAAGCCTGACAAAAAATAAATACAGGGGCATAAGCTTCTATCGATAAATTCTCAAAATCTTCCTCAGTAATCTCTCCAGATATCTGAAATTCTGAATCTTGATTTTCCAACTCTGAGCTTTTTTCTTGCATTAATTCCCAGACTTCTTTATTAATTTCAGGGCTAAATGTCTCTTGAGTTAAGCTCTTAAAATAAAGTTCAGGACCACACTCGTCAATCAGCCTCATCTGATCTTCCATTTCTGGATAAGGATTTTCTGAAAAATCAGCAAACATGACTTTTTTAGTTGTCGGTTCAATTGCTACTAAAGCCTGACACTTAATTGGTTTATTGAGCAACTTGCAAGCTAAGATTCCACTCAAACTATGTGCACAAAGTATATATTCAGAAATCGCCAATTCTTCAAGTACTTTATAAACCGCATCTGCAAGATTATCTAGATTTTTTCCAGCTTGATCATGAACCGGACTCCTACCTGTGTTCGGAAAATCAATTGTCAAATAACCAATTGTAGGAGGAAGTTTTTCAAGTATAAGTGAAAAATTTTCATAACTCGGTAGCAAACCTGCACCACTTAAACAAACTAGCATTTTCTTTTGCTTTTGATAAGTAACAGAGAGACTACCAATTTCTGTAGATACTTCAATCCTCTTCATAAAGAAATCCACTCATTCTATATAATGAATTATTAAAAATCCTTATCCTTTATTTTATCACGTTCCAAGGATTTTCACAAGTTGGATAGATCCTATCTTACGGGCCTACTACATCTTCAAAAAATTCACCAATAAGCTGATTAAACTCTTCAGGATGGTCATTCATCGGTTGGTGTTTGCTGTCTGAAATCGTTACTTGACGCGCATTGGGATTTAGAGCAATGATATCATCATAGATTTTCTTTAGGTGTTTGGGAAAATCGTTTTCACCTCTTACTAATAGCATGGGAGGATTTCCATGATAACCTTCTATCTCATGGACAGCCAAAAAACCTGTGATTCCAAGATTCAAAAAAACATCTCGCCCAGTTTCTATAATGGCCGTCTTGACTAATTCTCTTGTGATAGGATTATCTGTACACATTTTTGAGTTCTTATCTGCAATCATCTTCCAAGGAACCGTTTTATACATAAGAGAACTATATTTTATGCGATTTCTCTCTTTATCTGATAGGTAACGATGCTGTCCCCAACTATCTACCATGACCAAGGCTAGAACTCGATTTGGATGACGATAGGTGTATTCTTGAAGTGGATTTCCTCCCCAAGAATGTCCGACCAATATCACCTTATCCAACTGGAAATAGGACAAAATAGCATCTACATCTTGAACAGCGCCTTCCAGGTCAGGTAGGCCAACTTTCATAGGTGATTCCCCCTGTCCTCTAACATTGACAAAGTAGAGGTCAAATCCTTCAAAAGCATCATACTGGTAGGCCCACATCTGACTACGGCCGCAAGCTCCATGATAAAAAATAATGTGTCCTTTACTTGAGCTTCCAGGGCGATGATAAACAGTCAAGTCACAATCTAAGACTGGTATAATGTGACGTACCAAAATCTCAGGTTTTCTGTTATAAAAAGCAATAGCTTCAGCTATATCATTTTGTTTCATTTCTACACTCTCTCCTCTCTATCCTAGTATCATTCTTTTTATCTATTTTATCATGCTATATTAAAATCATCATTTTCTAAACTTGATTACATTAAAAATTTTGAATTTTCTGTATCATTTAGATTAAGAAAAAGACTGCTAAGCAATCTTTACTTTTTTCTCATCAGATTCATGCCTAAAATTCCAGCAATAATCATAGTGGCTCCGATCACATGGTAACTATAAATTGGTTCATGGAGGATAAGGGCTCCGGCTAGAATGGTTAAAACTGTTCCAAGATTACCAAAGACACTGACGGTTGATGCTCCAAGTCGAACAATAGCATAGATAGTGAGACTACCAGTAACGATAGAGGCTAAAATTCCCAAATAGAGAATGGAAAGCAGATAGGGCAGCTGTCCAAACGGCGCAAAGTAGGCTAATATGTTCCCCTCTAGATAGTGCGAGGTCAGACTCAGCGTATTAAAGGTGACGAAGCCAACAAATATCACAACAGCTGTCATATCCATGGCCCGATAGCGACCTCCTTTAGCCTTGCTGAGGATATTGTTTATTGCATTGGAGAGAACAGATCCCAACATCAAGAGAAAGCCAAAGCTAGCAGTCTCAGTACCAAAGTTAGCTCCTTTACTAAGGAAGATGAAAACTACTCCTGCTACGGATAAAAATAAAAAGAACTTTTGAAGCAAGCTTGTCTTTTCCTTGAGAAAGGCCGATGCTAAAAGGAGCGTAAAAATCGGTACAAGAGCCTGTAAAATTCCAGCTTCAGAAGACGATATATACTGTAAAGCAAAGGATTGAAAAATAAAAAAGAGAAGAGGATAGAAAAGACTCATAGGAAGAATAGAAAGAATATCTTTTCTACTTAAACTCACTTTAATAAGTTTGGTTTGATGAAGAACGACCATTACTAAAGCTGCGATTGTATAGCGATGCGCTAAGTTTGTGAGAGGACTGGCATAGCCTAAAGCAATCTTAGTAAATAAAAAAGAAAAACCAATGATGGCTGAAAAGGATAAGGCAGCTAGGTATGCTTTTGTTTTCTCGTTCATAGACTGTTACTCCTTTTAAAAATAGCTATTCTCAAGATTGATTGACTAGAATTTTTGAGACTGTCTTTCCATTTTACCATAGTAAAATCCTAGATGCTATTTCTAGGATTAGTATTTTATGCCTTCTTTCACCGTTTATCTTTTTCATTGCCTAAAAAGGATTCGGCAAGTCTGATCTGCTTTTCTCGTTCTTATCTCACAAGTTCTAGCTTGTCTACCTCTTGGAAATTCCTTACTTTGATAATATAAACTGCCAGTTTCATTGTTTTCTATTTACTAGCTAGACCAATATAGGTGAAATCTTCTTTATAAGAAAAAAATTATTTCTTATTCTCTTAGAAATTCTCTAAAAAACCTTCCAAATCTCGTTCATATTGGTACTTAATGGCTGCTGTTTTATCTTTCTCAAAGATAGTCTTGGTAAGATTAATACGGTTGATAGCCGCGCTTGCGACGGTGTAGTGAATGACATCAGCCAGTTCTTTTGCTAGTTCCTCGTTAGAATCCTGAACGCCCTCTTTTCGACCAGAACGACCATTAAAAACCTCAGCTACTTCTCCGACTTCCTCCACTAACTTCATAAAGAGACCTTCCTCAGTCCGAGACTGCTAGTAATGTTCCAGTAAGTAGTCTTGTAATTGTCTAAACGTTAAATCCTTCATATCCTGCTCCTTGCAAAAAAAGCGAGACATTCGTCCCGCCCTTCTTATTTTTCGTCAATAACGATTCTTACTTTTTTGTCTTCAGTTGGGACAGAGTAGACAATCGTTCTTATCGCAGAAATAGTGCGACCCTTACGACCGATTACACGACCCACATCACTTTGATCAAGATCTAAATGATATTCCAAAAACTCTGGTGTATCTTCAATCTTGATAGTTAAGGCATCTGGTTGTGAAATCAAGGGTTTCACAATCGCAATAATGAGATTTTCAATCGTATCCATCTGTCAACCTACTTTAAACTTATTTTGAGAATTTAGAATCGTGGAATTTTTTCAATACGCCTTCTTTTGAAAGGATGTTACGTACTGTATCTGAAGGTTGAGCTCCATCAGCCAACCATGCAAGAACGCGGTCTTCTTTCAAAGTTACTTGGTTTTCAGCAACAAGTGGGTTGTAAGTTCCAACTGTTTCGATGAAACGTCCGTCACGTGGTGAACGTGAATCTGCTACGTTGATACGGTAGAAAGGTTTTTTCTTAGAACCCATACGAGTCAAACGGATTTTAACTGCCATTTTTAAAGTCTCTTTTCTTATTTTTTATTTCGGTGAAATAGCTGAGCTATTTAGCACATGTTCTATTATATCAGATTTCTGACAGGTGTCAAGAAAAAAACTTGACAGACTATTAAATTTTTAAACCATTTAGAAATTTGTTGTAATTTTAAAGAAACAACAGAAAGAGAATGTCATGAATACTATTATAGAAACATTTTATAAAGACCATCAACTCAAACCCTTCATATCGCCTGAACGTGATTTGGATACTTGGCTCCTAAATCCTAAGCCTGTTCCCAAGAGAAATATCAAGGATTTTAAGAAAGATATCTACTAATTAATTTAGAAAATATGAATTAATTAGATTCTAAATAGGGGAATAGTTTAGGTCTGTAAAAGATTAAATAATTTCTATTTTAGCTGTTAGAAACGTTGGTACATCAATGTTTTTAGAATGCTACATAATAAAAGGTAGAGTGAATGGTAGAGTAGTTATTGCGTTAGTTCAGCAATCTTATCGATATAAAGATTAACAGATTCTAACTTTCTTTGCGGTGCTAACTCGGCGTATGTGTCCATTGTTGTTGAAATTGATTTATATTTTTTGATTTTTTAATGACCTTTTTGCCATTATGGATAATTTTTTCAGTTTCATCAGAAATCAAAAATTTTTTTCTTTGAATATTGAAATTTGCGAATGTCTTGGAAAGTCTAAGACAGCTAGATTGTATAGAAATTAAGTCATCATCCGACAAAGAATTCATTCTTTTATTTACAGTTTCTAAATCTCTAAATATAATAGAGCTGAAGCAGTGGTAAAACAGATTTTCAACAAACTTGGCAATATCTCTAAAAATAATTTCTTTATAGTCCAAGTCGGTTTGAGTATTCAAATAAAGCAATATTGAAGCGGTAACTTGTCGCTTTTTCTTTTCAACTTGGCTAACTTGACCTGCATTACCTAGGTAGCTTTGCTTTAAATTATATTTTTCTCTTAAAGATTTGATACGAGTATGTATTTCTTGTGAGTAATTTTCATCAAAAAATTTCATAGAGTAGCTCCCTAGAATCATGGAAAAGTAGTAAAAATAGTTGTTATCCTAGTTGATTAAAAAAATCTCTGATTTCCTCATCTTTTATAAAATAATATATAATTTTCCCCTCTCTTCTAGTGTCCAAGATGTTTTGATTGGCTAGTTTACGAAGATGGTGGGAGGCAGATGCCATACTGAGATTTAGTAAACAGGCTATATCACAGACACAGAGTTCTTCAACAGCAAGAAGATAGAAGATGATATTTATCTGCTTATTATCGGTAAATTTTGTTAAAATGCGAAGTGATTTTTGGACTTTTTCCTTTTCAAGGTAGTTCGTTGCGGTTGTAATGTTTTGCTGATTTATAACATTCACTTGGCAGATACTATCTTTTTTCATAATATTTTCTCCTAGCCTAATATAGTCCATAGTATGTCAAAACTGTTATTTTCAATCAGGATATATATCCCCAATCCTAAATAGACAACGGCAATAAACCATCTGCTATATTTTTCCAAAATTTCTCCAACAGAAGGGACTTGTGCTAATTTTTGGGCAGAAAAAACCAAGAGATAAATCATGACTAGAAAAGTAAGTAAAGTCACTATCAAATTCGCTAAATTTAAGGTAATAAAATATGGGACAAAGACACCAATATTGTCAGCGCCACAACTTGCAAAAGTAATCATAGCGACTAGAAAAATCAGGTTTTTATTGTCTTTTCGCAAACCATCTTTTGCAATAGCTTCTCCATCAGAATCTCCTAAAAGCAAAACTTTGAGGCCTAGGAAAATTGGAATCAAACCGAGTAAACCTAAAATCTCTTTACTAGGAATATAATTTAAGACAAATGCAAAAAGCAAACTTAGCAATATTAGACTAACAGAGCCTAGAAATTGTCCTAAATAGATGTTAATGATGTCTTTTCTGCTTTTTCTTTTGGCAAAAAATAACATTAGGATAATAAGTAAGTCTACGGCTGTCCCAGAATACAGGATTATTGAAGTAACAACATTTTGAATCATAAAACACCTCATTCAAATATATTTTTGAATGTATTCTAACATTAAACTTTGTAGATGTCAACTTAAAATCCACCAAAATATAGATAAGAAGTTAGTGTACCAAATATTAAAAAGCCCTGCCATCGAAATGACAGCAGGGCTTAACTTCAATATCCAGATGATATATTTATCTAAAAAGGGTTGAGTAAAAGGTAGAGTTTTTATTGATTTGTAGTGCGATATAATGAGTTTCCAAAAATCAAAAATCGCTTAAAATCAGTATTTTGACATCTATTGACGTGTACTGAAATCCTTACTTAACCTCTGTAAAAATTAACTTCTATACCTACAAAGCTTATTCTGACAGACTTTATAACAGTCTAAGAAAAAAAGTAGAGATTCATACAGTATCTAGATTTTCCAAAAATTCCTTATCATCAAATATTATTAACGAAACTATCCAAACCAAATCCGATGCATTGCTTCAAAGAATTCTTTAGTTGTTTGACTAGCGAGGGCTTTTATTAAAAAATTTTTTCAAATAATTGCCACCTTGGCACATAAATTCTTGCTTTCCAAATTTAAATGTGATATATTTATAACATAAAATTTAAGTGTTATATATTTATAACACAAAAAAGGAGTCTATCATGAAAAAAAGTCAAAAAATGCGTGGCCTCATTGCAATGATTGCCGTAGCTCTCTTTATTGATTTTATTGTTTTATTTGGTTCTAATCTTAGTTGGGGACCCAAGTTAGTTATTACTGGTATTTCAGTGTCAGGTCAGATTGTAGCTATTTGGAGCTGGCTACATACGAAACCACGGCCTCATAAGATTCAGAAAGATAAGGGAAAGACTATTTTTGACTTGTCTGCTAAGCTTTACACGATACTTGTGTTGGCAGCAAGCATTTTTTATACAGTAGGGATTTGGGTTGCGACCCCAAGCGAAAGTTCTGGTATTAGAGAATGGATTTTGGGGATTGGCCTCGTTATTGAAGTGATTGTATTTGGTTTTTTCTCTTTGAAAAATGTCAAGGAAACTCCGGACGAACGCTTTTATGCCAATTTAGCAAAGGCAGCTAGCTTGATGTTAGTTTTTACATTAGGCGCACTGATGATCCTAATAGTTATCATTGGGTATATGGGGTCTCTCACTCTTTACATGGGTCAAGTCTTTATTAGCATAGCTGCCTTGATTTTCATCTTTGCGATTGTCTACTTTATCTTGGAACGGAGAGGATAAGCATGGCCAAAGAAAGCAAGATTATTACTAATCTCAAATCTGTTCGTGAGTCGACAGGCATGACCCAGCAGGAGTTAGCCGACCTCATCGGCATGCGACGCGAGACAATTCTGCACTTGGAAAATAACCGTTACAACCCTTCGCTGGAAATGGCTCTTAAAATTGCTCAAGTTTTTAATCTGAAAGTAGAAGACCTCTTTGAACTCAGACAAAAAGAGGAAGCATAATTCTTTTCGAGACCTAGTATTAAGTTCATTGATTAGTTAGGAATTGAAGCCAAAAGAAAAAATCCTTTGAAATGTGCTCTTTTAAAATATAGTAATTCTTTCGAATTAACGTTTACTAATTGTGATGCTTTAAGAGCCTTCTTAAGACCTGTTTTCCAAGTTACTTCGAATACACTTATTGTATTGATGCTACATAACATCTAAAAACTCTGGTAGAAAAAGATTATTCTCTGTCGAAACTACTTTTGATTCACTTGACCATCTCAATGCTACCATGAAAAGAATATTCTGAAAAGCAAGGGAATTACAGAACTATCTAAGATGAAGGCTACATTTGAACCAAGCCTTTCATGACCATTTTTTAGAAGAGGAATTAGCTAGTTTCTTTTCGATTCGTGGCTACAAATTGACTCCAAAAGGAGAGCGGATACTGGAACAATACCAGGACATTATCGACCGTCATCCAAAGAAAAAATCTCTAATCAAGTGATTTTTTTGTTGATTTTCTCTAAAACTACCTTATCACTAACATTTGAAATCCCCTTCCTTTTAGGGTACAATGGTAGAAATGAATTTTTGAGAGGAACAGAATGAAAAAACTAGCAACCCTTCTTTTACTATCAACTATAGCCCTTGCTGGATGTAGCAGTATCCAACGTAGTCTGCGTGGTGATGACTATGTTGATTCCAGTCTTGCTGCTGAAGAAAGTTCCAAAGTAACTGCCCAATCTACCAAGGAATTAAACGATGCTTTAACAAACGAGAATGCCAACTTCCCGCAACTTTCTAAGGAAGTTGCTGAAGATGAAGCCGAAGTGATTCTCCACACAAGTCAGGGAGATATTCGTATTAAACTCTTCCCTAAACTCGCTCCTCTAGCAGTCGAAAACTTCCTCACTCATGCCAAGGAAGGCTACTATAACGGGATTACCTTCCACCGTGTCATCGATGGCTTTATGGTCCAAACTGGAGATCCAAAAGGGGACGGTACAGGTGGTCAGTCCATCTGGCATGACAAGGATAAGACAAAAGACAAGGGAACTGGTTTCAAGAACGAGATTACTCCTTATCTCTATAACATCCGTGGTGCTCTTGCTATGGCTAATACTGGTCAACCAAACACCAATGGCAGCCAGTTCTTCATCAACCAAAACTCTACAGATACCTCTGCTAAACTCCCTAAAAGCAAGTATCCAAAGAAAATCATCGAAGCCTACAAAGAAGGTGGAAATCCTAGTCTAGATGGCAAACACCCAGTCTTTGGCCAAGTGATTGACGGTATGGATGTTGTGGATAAGATTGCCAAATCCGAAAAAGATGAAAAAGACAAGCCAACTACTGCTATCACAATCGACAGCATCGAAGTGGTGAAAGACTACGATTTTAAATCATAAAAACCAAAAAATACAGTATCCACATTCGGTACTGTATTTCTTTTACTCTCATTCTTAAGTTAAATTATTAAAATCCCATATTTGGTCCATCCAGCCTTCATAAAAGTCTGGCTCGTGGCAGACCATAAGGATAGATCCCTTGTATTCTTTGAGGGCACGTTTGAGTTCATCCTTGGCATCCACATCCAAGTGGTTGGTTGGCTCGTCCAACACTAAAACGTTGTTTTCACGGTTCATCAAGAGACAGAAACGAACCTTGGCTTGTTCCCCACCTGACAAGACCTGAATTTGACTTTCGATATGCTTAGTTGTCAAACCACAACGGGCAAGAGCTGCACGAACTTCTGCTTGGTTGAGAGCTGGAAAGGCATTCCAGACAGCCTCTAGTGGTGTTTGACGATTACCACCTTCTACTTCCTGCTCAAAGTAGCCCAGTTCTAGGTAGTCACCGCGTTCCACTTCCCCAGAGATTGGTGGAATAATACCCAAGAGAGACTTCAATAGAGTTGTTTTCCCGATACCATTTGCCCCGATAATAGCAACCTTTTGATTGCGTTCAAAGGTAAGATTTAAAGGCTTAGTAAGAGGACGGTCATAACCAATCTGCAAGTCCTTTGCTTGGAAGATAAAGCGCCCTGGCGTACGAGCTGGTTTGAAATCAAAGGATGGTTTTGGTTTCTCACTTTGGAGTTCGATAATATCCATCTTATCCAATTTTTTCTGACGAGACATGGCCATGTTTCGTGTTGCAACACGCGCTTTGTTTCGTGCGACGAAGTCCTTAAGGTCTGCAATTTCTTTCTGCTGACGTTCGTAGGCTGCCTCCAGCTGTGATTTTTTCATGGCATAAACTTCTTGGAACTGGTAGTAGTCACCAGAGTAACGCGTCAGCTGTTGATTTTCCACATGGTAGACAATATTAATCACATCGTTTAGGAATGGAATATCGTGCGAAATAAGGACAAAGGCATTTTCATAGTTTTGGAGATAGCGCTTAAGCCAGTCAATGTGCTCAGCATCCAAGTAGTTGGTCGGCTCGTCCAAAAGCAAGATATCAGGCTTTTCAAGGAGAAGTTTAGCCAAAAGCACCTTGGTTCTTTGACCACCTGACAAAGAAGTTACATCCGTATCCATGCCAAAGTCCATGACACCAAGGGCACGCGCCACTTCATCAATCTTAGCATCCAAGGTATAAAAATCACGACTCTCCAGACGGTCTTGAAGTTCACCAACTTCTTCCATAAGAGCATCAACATCCGCTCCATCTTCAGCCATTTCCATATAGAGGTCATTGATACGGGCTTCTGCTTTGAAAAGCTCATCAAAGGCTGTACGGAGAACATCACGCACCGACTGTCCTTCTTCCAAGACAGAGTGCTGATCCAAGTAACCAGCAGTCACATACTTTGACCACTCAACCTTCCCTTCATCTGGTAACATCTTACCAGTCACAATGCTCATAAAGGTTGATTTCCCTTCACCATTAGCACCGACCAGGCCGATATGTTCCCCCTTGAGGAGACGGAAGGACACATCTTCAAAAATTGCACGGTCGCCAAAACCGTGACTCAGATTTTTAACTTCTAAAATACTCATTTTAATTCCTTATCTTATTTTTATGTAATTGTTTATAGAGGAGCCAAGCCAAATAGCCACCCAAGGTATTGGTCCACAAATCATCAATCTCAAAGACGCGATTAAAATCAAAGAAAAAGTCCAAGACTAACTGCGTACACTCAATTCCAAAACTCACTAGAAAACTAAAAAGAAGGACCTTTTTTGTTTTCCGCAAGTTTGGAAGGAGATAAAGGAGTTGGAACACCAAAGGAAAAAGCAAGAAGACATTGAGGATATTTTGTAAAAAAATCCAAGATAATTGTCCTACATCACTCACTTCGCCCAGTTTCCAGAGAGAATTGAAAGGAGTCAAAAGAAAAACCAGGCGTCCAAGATGCTGAATACCTGGAGTTTCAACTCCTACAGGAGATTGTTCTTGAGGAGTAAAGCAAAAGTAGACAATGCAAATGCTATAGAAAATAACTCCCCAGACCAAAACATGATTATAAGTTTTCTTCATCATTAAGGATTGACTGCTGCGACTGCTTTCTGGCGGTCGCGTTTCATTGTATTAGAACGCAATTGTCCACAAGCTGCATCAATATCTGTACCATGTTCTTGACGAACGACACAGTTGACCCCTTTTTTCTTAAGCGTATCATAGAAAGCCATGACGCGCTCTTTGGGACTACGGCTATATTGGTCATGCTCACTAACTGGGTTATAAGGAATCAAGTTTACATAAGACAATTTCTTGATGTTCTTGAGCAATTCAGCCAATTCCAAGGCTTGTTCTACACCGTCATTGACTTCATTGAGCATAATATACTCAAAGGTCACACGACGATTGGTTGTTTCGATATAGTACTCAATAGCGGCAAAGAGTTTTTCAATCGGAAAGGCACGGTTAATCTTCATGATGCTTGAGCGCAATTCATTGTTAGGCGCGTGAAGAGAAACGGCAAGATTGACCTGAACCCCTTCATTAGCAAAATCACGAATTTTATGGGCCAAACCTGACGTAGAAACAGTGATGTGACGAGCCCCGATAGCCATCCCCTTGTCATCATTGATGGTACGAACGAAATTCAAGACATTGTTGTAGTTATCAAAGGGCTCACCGATACCCATGACAACGATGTGGCTGACGCGTTCATCCTGACCACGCTCATCAAAGTATTTCTGAACCAGCATGATTTGCGCTACAATTTCCCCATTATTGAGGTCACGTTGCTTCTTAATCAAACCAGAAGCACAGAAGGTACAACCGATATTACATCCGACCTGAGTGGTCACACAGACAGACAAACCATAGTGCTGACGCATAAGTACAGTCTCAATCAGCATACCATCAGGCAACTCAAAAAGATATTTAACTGTACCATCAGCAGACTCTTGCACGATACGCTGTTTCAAGGGATTGACCACAAACTGGTCATTAAGCTTAGCAATCAAATCCTTGGAAAGGTTAGTCATTTCTTCAAATGACTGGACACGTTTACGGTAAAGCCATTCCCAGATTTGATCTGCACGGAATTTCTTTTCTCCCTGCTCCAAAACCCATTCCTGCATGGTTTGACGTGTTAAACTATAAATTGACGGTTTCATTTCTTCTCCTTATTCTCTATTCACTTCTGACGAATGACAAAATGACGTTGCCCCTTGTCCTCTTTCTGAGAATGCTGGTCCTTCTGACGACGTCTATTTTTCTTATCTGCATTCGGTTTTCGTTTGGTTTGAGTCGGTTTCTTTCCTTTTCTAGAAGACGGTTCTTCTTCCTTCTTACGCATTTTCTTGTCAAATGATGCTCGCTTAGGGGCTTCATTTTCTAAGACAAAATAGGCACAACCATAACTACAATACTCTAAAAGATAGTCTTGTAAACGACTGATTTTTTCAAGTTTTTCTTCTGTTCGGTCATCCTTGTAAAAACCTCGTAGGCGAAGCTGTTCGTTGCTCCAGTCTCCCACGATATAATCAAACTTGGTTAAGACTTCTGAAAAACGCTGATTAAAAGCCGTCACATCAAAGGCATCCTTGATGTTTTCCACCAAGGAAAAAGCTATCCCTTCCGTTTCGACCTTGTTCCCGTGTAAATGAAACTCAGGACCAGGAAACTTGTTATAGTTGTATAATTCAGGTGCAATTTCTTTTCGCATAGATATCCTTTTTCCACGATTACTTAATACTTTATTCTACCATAATTTCTAGCAGTTAGCACATTTCTCATAAAAATGAAAAAAGTCTGACGATTTTGTCAGACCAAAATAATATAACCTTAAAAAGAGAAGAACAATTCTTCCCTCCAACTATCATTATTTAGCTGCTGCGTACAATTCATCTACTTTGTTCCAGTTGATTACTGAGAAGAAAGCTTTGATGTAGTCAGGACGCACGTTGCGGTATTTCACGTAGTAAGCATGTTCCCAAACGTCCAAGCCCAAGATTGGTTTTTTACCTTCTGAGATTGGTGTGTCTTGGTTTGCTGTTGAAGTCACTTCAAGGTTACCTTCTTTGTTGACAACCAACCATGCCCATCCTGAACCAAAACGAGTTGTTGCGGCTGCAGTAAAGGCTGCTTGGAATTCTTCAAATGAACCAAATGTTGCATCGATTGCTGCTGCCAGTTCTGCTGATGGAGCTGTTTTCTCAGGAGTCATCAATTCCCAGAAAAGAGCGTGGTTCAAGTGTCCACCACCGTTGTTGATAAGCGCTTGACGGATATCAGCTGGGATAGATTCTACATCAGCAAGCAAGGCTTCAAGATCTTCACCGATTTCAGGGTGTTTTTCAAGAGCTGCATTGGCATTGTTGACATAAGTTTGATGGTGTTTGTCATGGTGCAAGTGCATTGTTTCCGCATCGATGTATGGTTCCAAAGCATCGTATGCATATGGAAGATCTGGTAAGATAATAGCCATCTGTAATACCTCTTTTTCTTTCTATATGAAAATGATAACGTAAACATTCACTTTTTTCAAGTTTTTTGCTTATAGATGAAGAAATCACTGACACACTTTCTAATAGTACTCTTCGAAAATCTCTTCAAACAGCGTCAACGTCGCCTTACCGTACGTATGGTTACTGACTTCGTCAGTTCTATCCACAACCTCAAAACAGTGTTTTGAGCTGACTTCGTCAGTCTTATCTACAACCTCAAAGCAGTGCTTTAAGCAACCTGCGGCTAGTTTCCTAGTTTGCTCTTTGATTTTCATTGAGTATAAAACAAGCAAATCAGCAAGAAACCCACGACAAAATAATCTTGACGCGGGTTGTAGTTTCAAAAAAATATCAATTTACCTGACTAGCAATCTTTAAGAGTGCCTTTTCAAAAAGGAAACTCTTTTCATAAAGACCTGTCTTAATCTGATAGTCTGTCTCAATCAAATAAGAAATAGCTTGCTTCAAAAAGCTCAAGGAAAGTCCTCGTGAATCCCTCAGCGCAAACTTGATTTGATAGGGATTAGGATTGCGTCCGAGAAAACTTCCTAGACTACTTGCAATCTGCGCTTCTGTTTGCCCAGACTCCGACAAAATCTTCACCTGAGTAAAAGTCCGAAATTGTCCTAGCATGACTGCAATCAACTTGATTTCATCTTCTCCTTGCAAGGTCAAGTCTCTAACCAAATCGCGCGCCTGGTCCATCTTTTTAGTCAGAATAAACTGAGTTAAATCAAAAATATTGTCCTGCAAGGTCTTGGGAATTGCGTTAACAATATCCTCTTCCTCGATAACAGAGTCTTCTTTATAGGACTGTAAAAAGAGGAGATTTTTCTGGATTTCGCTAAATTGAAAACCCGACTTGATGAGGAGATTTTCAAAAGAATGATTGGCAAACTGCAGACCTTGTTTCTGGCTCCACTTTTGGAAATACTGACGCAGTTCTTGTTCTTTGGCTTCTACTGCATCAAAGACATGAGCATCACGCTTAAGTAATTTAACCAACCGTCTTTTGCTATCCAGTTTTCCTTCTGCAAAGATTATCAACTTGGTTGTTGGTGAAGGATTGTCAAAGTATTCCTCAAATGACTTGAGCTCATCATCTGTCAAAAAGCGTTTTTTAGCAGTCGTGATATCAACAAAATGGTCTAATATCACGATTTTTTCATCCGCAAAGAAAGGAAGACTGACCAACTCCAGTTCCACATCCTTGTAAACTACTTCTTTCATATCAAAGTAGGCAAAGTTGAGATCGGCAGAATCATAACCAATCTGTTGCAATACTTGACTCTTCATAACTTCAAACTGACCCTGATCTGTCCCTGTAAATAGGCTCAGACTAGGTAAATTTGATAAAGTCAACTTCTGACTTTCTTCAATGGCTAGCATCTTCTCTCCTTTCTTCTGATTTTTTAATGAATTTAATCAATATAGCGCAATTTCCCACGAAAATCTTCTAGGCTTTCGTACCCTTTTTCCGCCATGATTACTTTCAGTTCATTGGTAATACGTTCAAAAGCTCCAACACCTTCTTTATGAAGAGTTGTTCCTACCTGCACCATACTTGCTCCACAGAGGATGTGTTCAAAGGCATCACGACCAGTCAACACGCCACCTGTTCCGATGATTTGTATTTGAGGGTTTAAGCGTTGATAAAAGGCATGAACATTGGCTAGCGCAGTCGGTTTGATATATTCTCCACCAATGCCACCGAAACCATTTTTAGGACGAATAACTACAGACTCATCTTCTATATAAAGGCCGTTTCCGATAGAGTTGACACAGTTGATAAACTTGAGCGGATACTTGTTGAAAATAGCTGCCGCTTGGTCAAAGTGAACAATGTCAAAATATGGTGGCAATTTAATTCCCAGAGGTTTAGTGAAGTAGGCAAACACCTCTGCCAAAATCCGATCTGTTGTCTCAAAATCATAGGCAATCTGAGGTTTACCTGGAACATTTGGACAGGAAAGGTTTAGCTCAGTCAGACCACGAAAATCACTCTCTTGGACTTTTTTCAAGATAGTATGGGTTTCTTCTGGAGACATGCCGACTAGAGATAAGAAGAAAGTTCGGTTTGGCTCTTTTTCCTGCAAGTCCAAAAGATAGTCCAAATAATAGTCTAAGCCATTATTTGGCAAGCCCATAGAGTTGATGGAACCAAGTGGAACATCTTGATAGCGTGGCTCAGGATTTCCCTGACGGAAGTCCAAGGTCGCTGTCTTAGTGACAAAGGTTCCTGCCGCTGAGTTTTTAACCCCTTCTAGCTCCTCTATCGTCATACAAGCCACACCTGCTGCATTCATCAAGCAATTGTCAAACTCAAAACCAGCAATTTGTGTTTTCGTTGATACCATGATTCTGATCCTCCGGATTCCATTTATTTCTAATATTATACCATATTTTCAGCTTTTCTCTTTGATAAACTAATTTCTATCTAAAACGTTCGGTTTTATAAATTGAAAGAATTTTTAGAAAATTTCTGTTTTTTTCTTTACACTCAAAAAAAATTCTGCTATAATGGCTCATGTAATAAAATATAACAACAAAAGGAGAACGATATGACATCTGCTAAAGAATATATCCAAAGCGTGTTTGAAACTGTAAAAGCTCGTAACGGGCACGAGGCTGAATTCCTCCAAGCTGTTGAAGAATTTTTCAACACTTTGGAACCTGTATTTGAAAAACACCCTGAGTATATCGAAGAAAATATCTTAGCACGTATTACTGAGCCTGAGCGTGTGATTTCTTTCCGTGTTCCTTGGGTTGACCGTGATGGAAAAGTTCAAGTAAACCGCGGTTACCGTGTTCAATTCAACTCAGCTGTTGGACCATACAAAGGCGGACTTCGTTTCCACCCAACTGTAAACCAAGGGATCTTGAAATTCCTCGGATTTGAACAAATCTTTAAAAATGTCTTAACTGGACTTCCTATCGGTGGAGGTAAAGGTGGATCAGACTTCGATCCTAAAGGTAAAACAGATGCTGAAGTGATGCGCTTCTGCCAAAGCTTCATGACTGAGTTGCAAAAACACATCGGACCATCACTAGACGTACCTGCTGGTGATATCGGTGTTGGTGGACGTGAGATTGGTTACCTTTACGGTCAATACAAACGTCTTAACCAATTTGATGCTGGTGTCTTGACTGGTAAACCTCTTGGATTTGGTGGTAGCTTGATTCGTCCAGAAGCAACTGGTTACGGTTTGGTTTACTATACTGAAGAAATGCTTAAAGCTAACGGTAATAGCTTTGCTGGTAAGAAAGTCGTTATTTCAGGTTCTGGTAACGTTGCTCAATACGCTCTTCAAAAAGCGACTGAACTCGGCGCAACTGTTATATCTGTATCTGACTCAAATGGTTATGTCATCGATGAAAACGGGATCGACTTCGATCTCTTGGTAGATGTTAAAGAAAAACGTCGTGCTCGCTTGACTGAGTATGCAGCTGAGAAAGCAACTGCTACTTATCATGAAGGTTCTGTATGGACTTACGCTGGAAACTATGACATCGCTCTTCCATGTGCAACTCAAAACGAAATCAACGGTGAAGCAGCTAAACGTTTGGTTGCCCAAGGTGTTATCTGTGTATCTGAAGGTGCCAACATGCCAAGCGACCTTGATGCCATCAAAGTTTACAAAGAAAATGGTATCTTCTACGGACCTGCCAAAGCTGCCAACGCTGGTGGTGTAGCCGTTTCAGCCCTTGAAATGAGCCAAAATAGTCTTCGCCTCTCATGGACTCGTGAAGAAGTTGATGGACGTCTCAAAGATATCATGACAAACATCTTCAACACAGCTAAAACAACTTCAGAAACATATGGTCTTGATAAAGACTACCTTGCAGGAGCAAACATTGCTGCCTTTGAAAATGTAGCAAACGCTATGATTGCCCAAGGTATTGTTTAAGATTTATTTGCTCAATCCTCAATCACTACGATTGAGGATTTTTAGGTTGAGTTAAATAGTTGGAAATTACTTACTCGCCCCCTTTTGTGGTTCTATAATATTTGTAGTGGGTAAATCCCCTATGGATATTATGTAGCCTATTTTATGTAGAAAAAAAGTTCCATATTACCTATAATGAAAAGCGATCAAACAACTCATTAGGAAGAATCATATGGAACAATTACATTTTATCACAAAATTACTAGACATTAAAGACCCAAATATCCAAATTATGGATGTCATTAATAGGAATACCCACAAGGAAATCATCGCTAAACTGGACCACGATGCTCTATCTTGTCCTGAGTGTGGAAGTCAAATGAAGAAATATGACTTCCAAAAACCGTCGAAAATCCCTTACCTCGAAACAACTGGTATGCCTACTAGAATTCTCCTTAAAAAGCGTCGTTTCAAGTGCTATCATTGCTCTAAAATGATGGTCGCCGAGACCTCACTCGTCAAGAAGAATCATCAAATTCCTCGTATTATCAATCAAAAGATTGCGCAAAAGTTGATTGAAAAGACTTCTATGACCGATATTGCACATCAGCTTGCCATTTCAACTTCAACTGTCATCCGTAAGCTCAATGACTTCCGTTTTAAGCATGATTTTTCTCGTCTTCCAGGGATTATGTCTTGGGATGAGTATGCCTTCACTAAGGGAAAGATGAGCTTCATTGCGCAAAATTTTGACAATCTCAACATTATCACTGTTCTTGAAGGCAGAACACAAGCTATCATCCGAAATCACTTTCTGCGCTACGAGCGAGCTGTTCGTTGTCAGGTGAAAATCATTACGATGGATATGTTTAGTCCTTACTATGACTTGGCTAGACAACTTTTCCCGTGTGCTAAAATTGTACTTGATCGCTTTCACATTGTCCAACATCTTAGCCGTGCTATGAGCCGTATTCGTGTTCAAATCATGAATCAATTTGAGCGAAAATCTCATAAATACAAGGCTATCAAACGCTACTGGAAGCTCATCCGGCAAGATAGTCGTAAACTCAGCGATAAGCGATTTTATCGCCCTACTTTTCGTATGCACTTGACGAATAAAGAAATTCTAAACAAGCTTTTGAGCTATTCAGAAGACTTGAAACACCACTATAATCTCTATCAATTCTTACTTTTTCACTTTCAGAACAAGGACCCTGAGAAATTCTTCGGACTCATTGAGGACAATCTAAAACAGGTTCATCCTCTTTTTCAGACTGTCTTTAAAACCTTTCTCAAGGATAAAGAGAAGATTGTCAACGCTCTTCAATTACCCTATTCCAACGCAAAATTGGAAGCGACTAATAATCTCATTAAACTCATCAAACGAAATGCCTTTGGATTTCGGAACTTTGAAAACTTCAAAAAAAGGATTTTTATCGCTCTCAACATCAAAAAAGAAAGGACGAATTTCGTCCTTTCTAGATCTTAGCTTTTCTTCAACCCACTACAATTGACAAAGAGCCAATAAAAACCGCTACTCCTAAGAATAGCGGTTTAATCATGTTTTTAAGCTACTAATGTAGTTGCTCTATTATTTAAGAGTAACTGAAGCTCCAGCTTCTTCCAATTTAGCTTTGATTTCTTCAGCTTCTGCAGTTGCAACGCCTTCTTTAACAAGTGCTGGTGCACCGTCAACAAGTTCTTTAGCTTCTTTAAGACCAAGACCTGTGATTTCACGTACAACTTTGATAACGCCAACTTTTTTGTCGCCTGCAGATGTCAATTCAACGTCGAATGAATCTTTAGCAGCACCAGCGTCAGCAGCACCAGCTGCAGCAACAGCTACAGGAGCAGCTGCAGTTACACCAAATTCTTCTTCGATAGCTTTTACAAGGTCGTTCAATTCAAGGATTGAAGCTTCTTTAATTTCAGCAATAATGTTTTCAATGTTCAATGCCATTGTTATTTCCTCCAAATATGTTTTTAAATTTATAATATTTTTTGTAGCTAGGCTACGCTGCGTAGCTTAAGATTAAGCTGCGTCTTCTTTGTTGTCTGCAACCGCTTTGACTGCAAGAGCAACGTTGCGCACTGGCGCTTGAAGTACAGAAAGGAGCATAGAAAGAAGTCCTTCGCGGTTTGGAAGAGTTGCAAGTGCAAGAATCTCTTCTTTAGATGCGACAGCGCCTTCGATTGCACCACCTTTGATTTCAAGTGCTTCAGCGTTTTTAGAAAAGTCGTTCAAGATTTTCGCTGGTGCGATAACATCTTCGTTAGAAAATGCTACTGCAGATGGTCCAACGAATACAGATGCAAGATCTTCAAGACCAGCTTTTTCAGCTGCACGACGCAAGATTGAGTTTTTAATAACTTTATACTCAACTTCGCTTCCACGAAGCTCACGACGAAGAACTGTATCTTGCTCAACTGTCAAACCACGAGCATCTACAACGACGATAGATGCAGCAGCTTTCATTTTTTCAGCTACTACGTCAACTAGTTCCGCTTTTTTAGCAATAATTGCTTCACTCATTAGTGTGTTCACCTCCGTTATTATTTTGCTTGGGGAAATTTTTCAAAAGAAAAACGCGCCCAAACCTAGACACGAAAGTACAATACGCTTCTTTTTACATGATACGTTTTGTCCTCGGTAGGATACTTATGAGTCGAGCTCCCCTACTGTCTTAGGCAGTTTTTTCAAACCGTATATAAGTATAGCATAGTCAAAAAAAGAATGCAAGATTTTTGCAAACTTTTTTTAAAATTTTTTCGTGATTTTTCTTTTAAAGTTCTACTGTCAGTACTTGACCTTGCTTCACAACTTGTTCTCCGGCAATATAGACATCATCAACATCACTGGATTTGACAGCATAGACTAAGTGGGAAAGCATATTTTCTTGGGGTTGAAGATGGATTTTCCCTTGTGGTTGAATGACTAGAAAATCTGCTTGCTTGCCAACTTCCAGACTCCCAATCTGTTCTTCCATTCCAAGAACCTTAGCCCCTTCGATTGTCAGCGCTTTTAGAGCCATTTCGATAGGAAATTGGCTGGCATCTCCACTTTTCATCTTCTGAAGAAGTGCTGCAGTTCTTCCTTCCTCAAACATATCTAGATTGTTATTGGAAGCAACCGAGTCAGTCGCAATTCCGACTACTACTCCCGCTTTTTGGAGCTGGATAATTGGAGCAATTCCCGAGGCCAGTTTGAGGTTACTGATAGGATTGTGGGCGATAGCCACTTGAGAGGTTGCCAAACGTTCAATTTCTCGCTCATTTAATTCTACCCCATGAGCAAAGACAGACGGATAATCTAAGTAACCCAGTTCTTCTAGAAAGGCGAGGGGGCGTTTGCCGTATCGTTTCAGGATAATTCCTGATTCCTCCTTAGTCTCCGCAACATGGATATGGAGAGGAATATTCAACTCTTTTGCCATATCCAAACTTTCTTCCAGCAAGTCTCTACTACAGCTGTAAGGAGAATGTGGGGCTACCATAACCTTGAAATTTGGATTTTCATATCCTAAGATTTCCTCGATGATAGCTCGTGTTCTAGCAATGGTCTCAGCAGTTGTCTCCGCCTCAGAAGAAAAAAGGGTAGGAGAAAAATAACAATGCATCTTGGAATCTTTCACTGCCTGATAAATCTGCTCAATATCCACACCATTGGGATTATACATATCGTTAAATGTTGTTGTTCCTGACTGGAGCATCTCTGTCAGAGCTTCTTTGACCGCCTTGGTAGTCATGTCGGGAGTAAACTCAGCTTCTGCTGGCCAAATATAGTCATTGAGCCATTCATGGAGATTGCTATCATCTCGAATCCCTCTCAAGCCTGTCATAGCAGAATGGGTATGGCAATTGACCAATCCAGGCATGATCCAAGCTCCCTGATAGTCTATAATCTGCTCAGCTTGATCTAAAATCTCTGACTTCTCTTGACCAACATAGACGATTTGAGAACCCTTAACGGCTAAGATTCCATCTAGATAGACATGGAAATCTTGGTCACAAGTCACGATATTTACATGCTGAAAGACTTTCATACTAGGTTCCTTTTCTAAAAGACAATTTATACTCTCTTCAAACCACGTCAGCTTCACCTTGACATAGATATATGGGTATCGACTTCGTCAGTCTTATCTACAACTTCAAAGTCGTGCTTTGAGCAAGCTAGGGCTAGCTTCCTAGTTTGCTCTTTGATTTTCATTGAATATTACAGTGGATAATTTTTCTAGCTATTGTAACAAAAAAGTTACCCGAAGGCAACTTTTTTTGTCTGTAAGGGTTCGAAGTAGAAAGGATTATTCAGAGCTAAAAGCTGCAGCTTGCTGCATTTGGTAATACTTGCCCTTTCGAGCCATGAGATCATGATGGTTGCCATACTCAACAATGTCACCATCAACCAAGACAAGGATCAAATCCGCATCCTGAATGGTTGACAAACGGTGGGCGATGACAAAGCTTGTGCGCCCCTTCATGAGTTTGGCAAAGGCATCCTGAACCAGTACTTCTGTACGGGTATCGATAGACGAAGTTGCCTCGTCTAAGATAAGAATCTTGGGAATAGCCAGAAAGACTCGAGCAATAGTCAAGAGCTGTGCTTGACCAACAGAAAGAGACTCTCCAGCATTTTCAAGCTTGGTATCATAGCCTTGGGGTAACTGTTGGATGAAAAAGTCTGCATTGGCTGCTTTGGCAGCAACAATCACCTGCTCCCGACTAGCTTCAGGGTTACCAAAGGCAATATTGTCATAAATGGTCCCTTGCTTTAGCCAGGTTTCTTGGAGCACCATGCCAAACTGCTGGCGTAAAGAGGCACGACTATAATCATAAATAGATTTCCCATCCAGCAAGATATCTCCGGAATTAATGGGATAAAAACGCATGAGGAGATTGATAAGGGTTGATTTTCCGGCACCTGTCGGACCAACAATAGCTACCTTACTACCGGCTGGAATATCAATAGATAAATCCTTAATCAAAATCTTTTCAGGATTGTAGCCAAAAGAGACGTGTTTAAAGGAAACAGCTCCATTAACTTGGTCACTGGTCAAGACTTCCTTACCTGTTTCAGCCACCTCAGGACTTTCTAAAACAGCATAGACACGCTCTGCGCAAGCGAGAGCACTTTGCAACTCAGCTAGCACTGAAGAAATATCGTTAAAGGGCTTGGTGTATTGCTGAACATAGTTCAAAAAGGTTACTAAACGCCCGATGGTCAAGGTGGACCCCATCATGATACGATAAGCTCCCACTCCAGCTAAAAGCGCATAAATGATCGCATTGACAAAGCGAGTCGAAGGATTAACCGTTGAGGAATAAAAGATAGCTGACTGCGAATAGCCTGAGTAGTTATCATTAGCCTCACGCAGTCTTTGGATAAACTCTGTTTGAGCATTGAAGGACTGGATGATGGTCTGCTGGCTAAGCGATTCTTCAATCAACTGAGTCTGAATCCCCCTCGTCTCTGTTTGTTTTTGGAAGAGATGATAGGAACGTTTGGCAATAAAGCGTGAAATCACCATAGACAGTGGCGTCAACAGCAAGAGTAAGAGAGTCATGAGGAGATGAATTGGGAGCATGGCTAGAATACTAACCAGAATCATCAAAACTCCAATGAAAAATTGGTTAAAAATCATGGTCAAGCCAGCTGCCAACTGTTCTATGTCTGTGGTCACCCGACTGACCATCTCCCCACTGCCTTGCCGGTCCACGAAAGCAATCGGTAATCGATGGAGCTTATGGATGATTCGCTCTCGCAAGTCTCTGGTATAAGAGAAAATTAAGCGATTATAGAGGAGAGGATTGGTCCATTGTAACAGAGTATTTCCTATGACTACCAAGATCATCTGGATGAAAATCTGCCAAAAAACTGGTGATGAACCAGCCACTAGGACTTGGTCGATGACCTGCCCAATCAAGATAGGTAGGTAAATTGATAAACCAACCTGGGCAATAGTTCCTAGAAAGGCTAGGAAAAGGAGAAAAGGATGACTCGCAAGGTCTTTAACCAAACGTGTGAGCGTCTGGTTTGCAGTTTGTCGTCTCATGCTAGTCCTCCTTTCCATGTTGGGATGCATTGATTTCACGATAGACTTGACTGGATTTCATCAAGTCCTCGTGCCTGCCGACAGCTAAGAGTTCCCCTTTTTCCAAGAGGAGAATCTGGTCAGCCATCTGTAAAGTCGAGGTTCGTTGAGAAATCAAGATTAAGCTTGTATTTGGTAAGTTCTCTCGGATAGCTCTCAATAGCTTGGACTCGGTAATGGTGTCGAGGGCCGAGGTTGCATCATCTAGGATGAGGAACGGAGCTTGGCGCAAGACTGCTCGAGCAATAGATAACCTTTGTCTTTGTCCACCTGAGAAATTTCGCCCTCCTGCCTCAACTAGGGTATCCAAGAGTCCTTCCTTTTCACTGACAAAATCCTTAGCTTGCGCAATTTCCAAGGCTTGCCAAAGTTCTTGGTCCGTTACTTCTTGATTGAAACCTAGAGTCAAGTTGGAACGAATAGTTCCATTAAAGAGTTCGACCTTTTGGGGCACATAGGCAATCCAGGACCGCCACTGCTCCAAATTACGAGGACTAGATCCACTTTGATAAAGGTCAATGCTCCCCTGGTCTGCTGGATAAAGCCCAAGTAAGACTTGCACCAAGCTTGATTTACCAGAACCCGTTCCCCCAATGATTCCAAGGATTTGCCCTTGCTGTATATCGAAGGAAATATCTCTTAGAGAAGGCTGGGCCGCATCAGGATAGGTAAAGGTCAATTCTTGGACTTGTAAAACCTGACCATTGGTAGCTTGCTTTTGTTCTAACTCTGAATGGATATCCTCTGGAGCCTCAGCAAAGACTTCCTCGATTCGCTTGGCTGAGATGTAGGACTGGTTGAGAGAATTTATCAGCATGGCTAGCTTAACCAATTCCACCAAAATCTGTAAGAGATAGTTGATAAGGGCAATGAGGGCACCCTGACTAAGTAGACCTCCTTGAATTGAAATATAGCCTTGCCAGATGATAACAAGGAGAGTTCCATTGACAAACAGATAGGTCAGAGGGGTTAATAAACTAGACCAGAAACCTGTTTTTTCTTGCAATTTGGCATAGACTTGGTTAAGGGTTTGAAAAATCTGTAACTCTCGTTTTTCTTGTCCAAAAGCACGAATAACTCGCATCCCTTGTAATTGCTGGCGAGTTTCTTGAACCAGTTGATCCGTTTTCTTTCTGAGAGCACTGTAGAGAGGATTAACCATTCTAGAGAGCCCTACGATTACAATGGTCAAAATGGCAACCATGACCAAGAACCAGAGAGTCAGTTCAGCTGAGATGCGGTAGGCCATAAAAATGGCACCAAAAACGATAATAGGCGCTCGTAAAAAGAGACGCAGGAATTGATTGATACCAGTCTGAATCTGGTAAGTGTCCGAAGTCAAGCGAGTCACCAAACTAGAAGTTGTCAAACGATCCCTGCTATCCTTAGGCAAGGAAAGAATATGTCGATAAAGGTCATCTGTCAGTCCTTTGGCAAATCCAACCGCAGCCTTAGCTGAGTAAAACTGAGCTACCAAGGCCACTACAACGCCAATCACTGCAAAGATAAAGAGTATGCCAATCTGCATCCAGAGATGTCCTTGATCTCCCTGAGGTAAAGATTGGTCAACAATCCCAGCAATCACCATTGGAACCAGAAGCTCAAACACAGCTTCTAGTAGCTTGAACAAGGGTGCTAAAATCGATTCTTTGATGTAGGGTTTGAAGTAAGATAATAAGTGTTTCATAAATCCCTTCTATTTTCTAAAATGAAGAAAGTGGGAAGCACCCACCCTCTCAATTTTATTTGTTTAAGTAAGGCAATAGATAGCCATATCCTTCCTCTTCCATCTCATCCTTGGCCACAAAGCGTAAGGAAGCAGAATTGATACAGTAACGAAGTCCACCTAACTCCTGAGGTCCATCTGTGAAAACATGACCCAAGTGAGCATTTCCTGACCGAGAACGAACTTCGATTCTCTCCATTCCATGGCTCATGTCCTTGTAATAATGAATCAATTCCTTGGAAATCGGACGGCTAAAACTTGGCCAACCACAACCTGAGGCAAACTTATCCTTGGCAAAAAAGAGTGGTTCACCCGTCGTGATATCTATATAAATCCCTTCTTCAAAGGTTTGATCATAGGCATTACTAAATGGAGCCTCTGTAGCAGCTTCTTGGGTAACACGATAGGATTCTTCTGATAAACTTTCCTTTAACACCTCTTGACTAGGCTTTTCATAGTTTGCTGCATCAATCAATGGCTTCTCAGCATCTGTCACATCGATATGACAGTAACCTGAAGGATTTTTCTTAAGATAGTCTTGGTGGTAATCTTCAGCCAGAATGTAGTGGCGAAGTTTCTCCACCTCTACTGCAATCTTTCGACCCAGCATGCGCTCCTGCTCCTGTACCACAGTGTAGATAGCTGGTGAATCTGCTTCATCTTGATAATAAATCCCAGTTCGATATTGGCGACCACGATCATTTCCCTGCTGGTTAACAGACAGGGGGTCGATGACTCGGAAATAATAGAGCAGAATTTCTCTGAGTGAGACTGCCTTCTCATCGTAAATCACTTGAATCGTTTCTGCATGGTCTGTTTCCTTGAGTAGTTGGTAATTGGTCGTTTCGACTTGTCCATTAGCGTAGCCGACACTGGTTGCTAGAACTCCAGAAATGCGTGAAAAATATTCCTCTAGGCCCCAAAAACAACCACCTGCTAGATAAATTTCTGCCATCTTTATTTCTCCTTTATCAAGTTTTTAATTAGGCTTCTTTTCAAAAAAAGGATAGGAAGCCCTCCGGTCGAGAGTTTCCCCATCCTATTATCTATTCTTTATTTTGCTTCGACACGAACACCTTGGGTATCAACTTTCAAGTCATGCAGTTTTCCTTTGAAAGGTTGCTTTTCCAATTCTTCCTTAATCCTTGGCATCTTGTCATGAGAAGCCAAGACCATAACTGTCGGTCCAGCACCAGAGAGGTAGGTTGCATAGGCACCATTCTCTTTGGCTACTTGCTTAATCGTTGCAAATTCTCTTACCAAGTCCTGACGATAGCGCTCGTGGAAGAGGTCTCCCTCGATTGCTTGACCAGCTGTCACCATGTCTCCTGCCAACAAGGCCGCAACGGCTACATTGGCGATAGAACTAGCAGAAACAGCTTCCTTGTAAGACAATTTCTTAGGCAAGACACCACGGCTGTCTCGAGTACGCAATTCATAGTTTGGAATGTAAGCTAGGAAATCACACTCTGGGAATTCTGCTACGATAGCAGAAACTTGTCCATCCACAGAGCTTGCAATAACGAGATTACCATAAATGGCTGGAGCCACATTGTCAGGATGTCCTTCAATCTTAGTCGCCAACTGCAATTTTTCATGGTCAGATAAATTGAGCTTACCCAGTTGGTTGGCGAGTTCAATCCCAGCAACGATAACCGAGCTAGAAGAACCCAAGCCACGTGCTAAAGGAACATCACTGGTCATTTTCAAACGTCTTGGTTGCAAGTCTGGAACAATTTGCAAAGCGATTTTGAGCAAGAGATTACGCTCGTCATGTGGAATCCATTTGCCAATCTGGTGTTCAATCAACCACTCATCTCGTTCTTCACAGACCTCGATTTGAAGATACTTGGTTACAGCTACACCGACCGAGTCAAAACCTGGCCCGATATTGGCACTGGTTGCAGGTACAATAATCTTCATCTTATTCTCCTAGCACCTTGAAGGTATTCAAGAGGTCGAATTCTGAAACCTTCTTCAATTCAGCTGAGACATTTTCAAGTTGGGCTTTATTGATCTTGTGTGTGATGATAACGACACGCGCCTTGTCACCATCTTTGCCATCTTGGAGGATTTGCTTGAAGGAAATATCTTGAGCATTAAAGATTTCAGCCAACTTCAAGACCTGACCTTTTGAGTCTGGAGCCAAGATTGAGAAGTAGTAATTTGCTTTGACATCCTCTGGATTAGCCAAGACCAAGTCACGGCTATATTCGTTGAAGTCTTTGCCAATGGTACCATCATTCAAGCGACGAACGATACGGACAATATCTGCTACAACACTTGTAGCAGTTGGTTTTTGACCAGCACCTGGTCCATAGTACATAGACTCACCAATACCGATAGATTCTACAAAGACAGCGTTCATTACCCCATTCACACTGGCAAGTGGGTGTGCTTTAGGAAGGAAGGTTGGAGTTACTTCTGCAGCAATTCCTGAAGGAGTTTCCTCAATAGAACCAACCAATTTCACTACATAGCCAAGTTCTTGGGCTACAGCTACATCTTCTGGTGTGATGTTGCGGATTCCCTTGTGGGCTACATCATCAAAAGCAACCTTCATGCCAAAGGCAAATTGGCTCAAAATCACCATCTTGTAGGCTGCATCAATCCCATCTACGTCATTTGTAGGGTCGCTTTCTGCAAATCCTAGATGTTGCGCTTCCGCAAGAGCATCGTCGTAAGACCATCCTTCTTCCACCATCTTGGTCATCATGAAGTTAGAAGTTCCATTGACTACACCAAGCACGCGCGTGATTTTATCAGAAGCCAAGGAATTTGCTAGAGTACGAAGAATTGGAATCCCACCAGCTACTGCTGCTTCGTAGTAAAGTGCTGCCTTATTAGCTTTAGCGATTTCTAGCAATTCTGCGCCATGGACAGCCAAAAGGTCCTTATTGGCAGTAACAACATGCTTTCCAGCTTTCAAGGCACGAGTGATAAAGGTCTTAGCAGGTTCGATACGCCCCATCAATTCCACTACAATCGTAATGTCTTGGTCTGATAAGATATCATCTACATTTGTTACAAAGTTAAAGTCATTCCCTGCTGCAAGCAAGCGATTCTTTTCATCTTCATCCTTAACCAATACCTTAGCAACTTCAATCTCTGAATGTGCTGATTGATTGATTTTTTCTCCATTTTCCTTTAGGAGGAAAGGCACACCACTTGCAACGGTACCGAATCCTAGTAAAGCAATTTTAACTGTCATGTTTGTCTCCTCGAAATTTTCTAATATAGCCATTATAACAGAATTTTGTGAAAATTCCTATCATAGTAAATCACTATTTCAGTCTAGAAAAGAAAAAAAAAAAGAAAGCTCATTT
>NZ_AJJL01000057.1 GCF_000257905.1 Streptococcus mitis SK579 | reverse complement strand
TCTTTGATTTTCATTGAGTATAAGCATAGTGACTCGTTTCAGAAAAAGGTCTTACCAGATGCTTATCGGTTCTGGTAGGGCCTTTTCTTTATTCTTTTAAGTGATGAGAGTAGCTAGCGACAACGACATCTTGGTGCCAACGACGGGCGTATTTGAGTTTGAGACTCATCTGATTGTGCAGGATATCCTGCCAAGGTTTATTAGAGATAAACTGGGATATTAGGACTACTTGCTAAGGCCCATAGGCGATGGAGGACAGAGCGCCGCTTGACAAGATGGTCAAGGTCTGTATTTTTTCCAGTAGTCCCCCTTCGCCTTCGGTCGAGGACTTAAGAGGACGACCTATGAAGGTCTGTTTTAATTTTGTAAACATGATCATTTCCTTTGTTGAAAAATTCAATAAGTGTTATTATACTGTTTTGAAAAAAGAGCATCAAGAGATGATAATGGGTTTTAGAATATTTTTTTCAGATGGGGAGAGAGGTCAGTTTTTTTGCTATAATAGTAGATAGAAAACGAGGTTAGAAGAGATGATTTTTGATACACATACACACTTGAATGTAGAAGAATTTGCAGGTCGTGAGGCAGAAGAAATTACCTTGGCTGCTGAGATGGGTGTGACACAGATGAATATTGTTGGTTTTGATAAACCGACGATTGAGAGTGCTTTGGAGTTGGTAGATGAGTATGACCAGCTCTATGCGACTATCGGATGGCATCCGACAGAAGCTGGGACTTACACAGAGGAGATTGAAGCCTACTTGCTTGACAAGCTCAAGCATCCCAAGGTTGTTGCTTTAGGTGAAATTGGCTTGGATTATCATTGGATGACAGCGTCAAAAGAGGTGCAGGAACAGGTTTTTCGCCGTCAGATTCAGCTATCTAAGGACTTGAATTTGCCTTTTGTTGTCCATACCCGTGATGCGCTGGAAGATACTTATGAGATTATCAAGAGCGAGGGGGTTGGTCCACGTGGTGGAATCATGCATTCTTTCTCAGGAACTCTTGAATGGGCTGAGAAGTTTGTGGAGCTTGGCATGACCATTTCCTTTTCTGGCGTGGTGACTTTCAAGAAGGCAACTGATATACAAGAAGTTGCTAAAGAGCTACCTCTGGACAAGATTTTGGTGGAGACGGATGCGCCTTACCTGGCTCCTGTTCCTAAACGGGGGCGCGAAAATAAAACAGCCTATACTCGTTATGTAGTGGACTTTATAGCGGATTTACGTGGCATGACGACAGAAGAGCTAGCAGTGGTAACAACTGCCAATGCAGAACGAATTTTTGGATTGGACAGCAAGTAATGAAAGAAAAAATTTCTCAAGTCATCGTGGTTGAAGGTCGCGATGATACGGTCAATCTCAAGCGTTTCTTTGATGTAGAGACCTATGAGACCCGAGGTTCTGCCATCAATGATCAGGATATAGAGCGGATTCAACGCCTGCACCAACGTCATGGAGTCATTGTCTTTACAGACCCAGATTTTAATGGGGAGCGGATTCGTCGCATGATTATGACGGCCATCCCAACAGTTCAGCATGCCTTCCTCAAGCGAGATGAAGCTGTTCCTAAGTCCAAAACCAAGGGGCGTTCTCTGGGAATTGAGCATGCCAGCTATGAAGACCTGAAAATGGCTCTAGCTCAGGTGACAGAACAATTTGAACATGAGAGTCAGTTTGACATTAGTCGTAGCGACTTGATTCGACTTGGTTTTCTAGCAGGGACAGATAGCCGTAAGCGCAGAGAATATCTGGGAGAGGCTCTCCGAATTGGCTATTCCAACGGCAAGCAACTCCTCAAACGCCTAGAGTTATTTGGGGTCACCTTGGCAGAAGTGGAAGAAGCTATGAAAAGTTATGAGTAGGAAAGATGTGCCCGTTACAATTTTTTAAATTTCCCAGTATTTTTCGAAGCAGGTAGAAGAGGAGACGTCTGATGTTAATTGGTCAAAAAATTAAAGAGATTCGGATAGAAAAAGGAATTAGTCGTCCAGATTTTTGTGGAGATGAGCAAGAACTGACAGTTCGTCAACTGTCGCGAATTGAAAGTGGAGCTTCGCAACCGAGTTTGCCGAAGTTAGACTATATTGCTCGTCGTTTAGGAGTTCCAGCTTATAGCCTTATGCCGGGTTTTTCAGCTCTTCCTCCTGCTTATTTAGAATTGAAATACCAGATTTTACGTGAACCAATCTATGGTAAAGAAGAGGAATACGATAAGAAAGAAGCGTGTTTGGAAGAGATTTATAAAATATACTTTGATAATCTTCCTAAAGAAGAACAATTAGTATGTGAAGTATTGCAGGCGTGTTTAGATACTTCTAGAACTAGAAGGCCTGAATACGCAGAGTTAATACTTGAGGAACATATGCCTCAGATTATAGAAAAAGAAGCTTATTCAATAAATGATATGTTGTTGATTCGTTTGTTTTTTTATCAAATGCTTATTAGAAAAGATCTTGCCAAATTTGTGAATCAAATCGAAAAGCTAATGCTCTTTCTTTTAGAACAGAAGAAGGTAACTCAATTAGAAAACTTCTTTATAATTAGAGATACTCTTATTTCAGGAATGTGTTGTCTTGAAAAGGTAGGAGTAACGGATTGCTTTAATGATTATCTATCGTGTTTACAAGAAATTATGGATAAAACCCAAGATTATCAAAAGAAACCCCTTGTATTTATGTTTTTGTGGAAGCAAGCATTAAGAGTAGAAAGAGATTTTAGTTTATCTGAATCATTTTATCAGTCTTCTAAAACATTTGCGCAGCTAATTGGAGATGAATTTCTAGTAAAGAAATTGACAGAGGAATGGCAAGAGGATGTAAAAAAATATTTATAAACATAGTAAAGCATAGTGAAGCAATGACAAAAATGTCCTTGTTCTGGTCTTGAAATAGTTCTAAGGTTCGTCTTTAGGGCTGTTTTTAATATATAAGTTAAAAATAAAATGAAATAGTTAGATTCTAAGGACATTGATGTCCTTGGTAGTTCTTGAAGAAACGGATATAATGTATTTGAAGATGTTGCTAGTGGAAAGAACTTAATATGCTTCTTAACATTGTAGTGACTGTGGTCACCTTCTCACTAAGTGACCAAGTAACTTTTTGGAGGAAATGATGAAACGTTTATTTATTTTGATTTCAATGGTATTGGTATCGCTCTATATGGTGATAACTTCCGTTGACCATCGAGAAGAGATTTTATTTGGCAACTATCCCTCTGTTGATGTGACAGGAATGGTGATAAATCAACCAGTAGCTGGTCGCGAAGAGATGACAGAGGCTTTGAGTCACTTGGCGGTAGAGCATAATAGTCTCATCGCCCGTCGGATCGTTGAGCCAAATGAAGCTGGAGAAACACGCTTTACCTATGCCACTTATGGTCAGGGAGAGCTTCCAGCAGGTCTGACCATTTCCTCCAAGGAGAGTGCAGAAACGAGTGATTTATTAGGGTCTTACTTGATTGTGTCAGGAAGTTTGGATGGAGTGAGCTTACAGACCACCTTGAAAGAACTTGGCTATCAAGGCTTTGTTTCGAATGGAGAAGATCCATTTTCGATAGTCTTACTATTGGCGGCCACCCCTATGGTGCTACTGAGTTTAGCTATTTTTCTGCTGACCTTTATGAGTTTGACTCTGATTTATCGGATCAAGTCCCTTCGTCAGGCAGGGATTCGCTTAATCGCTGGTGAGAGTTTGTTTGGGGTGGCTCTCAGACCAGTGTTAGAAGATGTGAGACAGCTTATCTGCTCAGTGCTGGTGTCCAGTCTTTTTGGATTGGGGATTCTCTGGTATCAAGGTGCCTTGTTTATGGCAACGGTGCAACTGGTCATCATTGGTCTTTTGCTTTATGGATTGGCCTTGGTAGGGATTTCTACCTTATTAAGTGTCGTGTATCTACTTGGTTTACAGGAAAATAGTCTGGTGGATCTATTGAAAGGGAAACTCCCTCTCAAACGTATGATGACATTGATGATGGTGGGGCAACTCTTGACCGTGTTGGTGGTCGGCTCGAGTGCGACTGCTCTCCTACCCCATTACCGTGAAATGCAGGAAATGGAGAGAGCTAGCGATAAATGGAGTCAGTCCTCAGATCGTTACCGTCTATCCTTTGGTTGGTCTAGTGCATTTGCCGATGAAGAAGGAATGCGTAAGGATAATCGTGAGTGGCAGACATTTACTGAAGAACGGTTAGTCAACACAGACTCTTTTTATATCATGAGCAATGTTGACAATTTCTCAAATGGCGCAGAAGTGGATCTAGATGGCAATCGTCTCAATGACTACACACCGTCAGGGAATGTCATCTATGTCTCACCGCGCTATCTGATAGAAGAAAAGATTACCATTTCTTCATAGTTTATGGACAAGATGCAAAACTTGTCTGAGGGAGAGTTTGGTCTGATCTTACCTGAGAGCTTGAGAGAGCAGTCTGCCTACTATCAAGGATTATTTACAGACTACCTGCAAAACTTTTCATCTGAAAGTGTAGAAGCGACGAGTCAGAAACACTACCTTCCACAGGTAAGGCTAGCTTTTACAGAAACAGGACAGGAACGCTTCCTCTATAACGATGGGTACAAGACGACACGTCAATATCTAAAAGATCCGATTATTGTAGTTTTAACGCCGCAAGCGACTGGAACAAGGCCTGTTGCAGGGATGTTGTGGGGAACTACGGCTAATAGTGCCTTGAAACTAGATCGATATGGAGACAGCATCACAGCTCTAAAAGAGCAAGGTCTGTATCACAAAGTCTCTTATTTGGTAAAAAGCCAGCTATTTTTTGCTAAGGTACTAAATGACAAACGAATGGAGTTCTACTCTCTCCTTATTGGGACGATTTTGACTCTGTCTACGGCTATCTTGTTATTTGATTCTATGAATCTTCTCTATTTTGAGCAGTTTAGACGGGAGATCATGATTAAACGTCTTTCTGGTATGACAATCTATGAGCTTCATGGCAAGTACTTACTGGCGCAAGGAGGGGTTCTCTTGCTTGGGCTAATTCTATCTAGTGTTTTGACAGGAGATAGCTTGATTAGCGCTCTAGTTGTAGCTTTGTTTACGCTTAACGCTCTGTTGATTTTAGTAAGGCAGGATAAAAAAGAAGAAGCTGATAGCATGGCAGTATTGAAAGGAAAATAAGATGATTGATATTCAAGGATTGGAAAAGAAGTTTAATGACCGCGCGATTTTCTCTGGTTTAAACCTCAAGCTGGAGAAGGGCAAGGTTTATGCCTTAATCGGGAAGAGTGGAAGCGGAAAGACGACTTTGCTTAATATCTTAGGCAAGCTAGAAAAGATAGATGGTGGAAGGATTCTCTATAAGGGAAAAGATTTAAAAACCATTCCCACTCGTGAGTATTTTCGAGACCAGATGGGCTATCTCTTTCAAAATTTTGGCCTCTTAGAAAACCAATCAATCAAAGAGAATTTGGATTTGGGCTTTGTTGGTCAGAAAATCTCAAAAGTAGAACGTTTGGAAAGGCAAGTGGAGGCTTTAGAAAAAGTTAATCTAGGGTATTTGGATTTAGAACAAAAAATTTATACTTTATCTGGGGGAGAGGCTCAACGAGTTGCCCTTGCGAAGACTATTTTGAAAAATCCCCCTTTGATTTTGGCGGATGAACCAATAGCAGCTCTTGATCCTGAAAATTCAGAGGAGGTTATGAATCTCTTGGTGGGCTTGAAAGATGAAAATCGAATTATCATCATTGCGACCCATAATCCCCTAGTCTGGAATAAGGCCGATGAAATCATTGATATGAGGGAGCTTGCTCATGTGTGAAAAAATCCGTATTCGCAGGGTATCTGATTATCCTAGTGCCAGAAGTGGTTTAGAAGATATTCTCATCATGGAAAATATGACCAATCATCTCCTTTTGGTTCAAATTCGGGTAAATGGCTATTTGCTTGATTTTGCTAGCATTGAAGGGCAAAGGCAAAAGCATTATCGTTTGAAAAATTTACCTCAAACGGTTGAACTGACAGTGGACGATGTGGAGGAGGATGTAGATTTGACCCTACCTGAAAATCGAAGTTATCAAGAAGCTGATTTTTTCGAACGGATGTTTCGAGAGAACCGATAAGTCCACCTTTAAAGATTTCCAAAACTATCTTTCTTCATGAGGAAAGATAGTTTTTTGGTATGATTTTCACCCCCAAAATACAAGGGGAATGTGTTACAATAGTAGTAACAGATAATAGAAAAGAGAATAGATGAGAATTGCAGATTATAGCGTGACCAAGGCAGTGCTGGAGCGTCACGGTTTTACCTTTAAAAAGTCCTTTGGGCAGAATTTCCTGACAGATACTAATATCCTTCAAAAGATTGTGGATACGGCTGAGATTGATGACCAGGTCAATGTCATTGAAATCGGACCAGGGATTGGTGCCTTGACGGAATTTTTGGCTGAGCGTGCAGCAGAAGTTATGGCTTTTGAGATTGACCACCGTTTGGTACCGATTTTGGCAGATACCCTGCGTGATTTTGATAATGTGACCGTGATCAACGAGGATATTCTTAAGGTTGATTTGGCGCAACATATCCAGAATTTCAAAAATCCTGATCTGCCAATCAAGGTAGTGGCTAATTTGCCTTACTACATCACGACGCCTATTCTCATGCACTTGATTGAAAGTGGCATTCCTTTTAGTGAGTTTGTGGTCATGATGCAAAAAGAAGTGGCAGACCGCATTTCAGCCCAGCCAAACACCAAGGCCTACGGTAGCTTGTCAATCGCTGTGCAGTATTACATGACAGCTAAGGTTGCCTTTATCGTGCCTCGTACGGTCTTTGTGCCAGCGCCAAATGTGGATTCAGCTATTTTGAAAATGGTGCGCCGTCCAGAACCAGCTGTAGCAGTGGAAGACGAGAACTTCTTCTTTAAGGTTGCCAAGGCAAGTTTCACCCATCGCCGCAAGACCTTGTGGAATAACTTGACAGGTTACTTTGGCAAGACTGAAGAGGTCAAGGACAAGCTGACCAAGGCTTTGGATCAGGCAGGCTTGTCACCAAGTGTGCGTGGGGAAGCTCTCAGCTTGGCAGAATTTGCCAGCCTAGCAGACGCACTTAAAGGGCAAGGACTCTAAGATGCAGGGACAAATCATTAAAGCCTTGGCGGGGTTCTACTATGTAGAAAGTGATGGTCAGGTTTATCAAACACGCGCGCGTGGGAATTTTCGTAAAAAAGGCCATACCCCTTACGTTGGGGATTGGGTAGATTTCTCTGCCGAGGAAAATTCAGAGGGCTATATCCTCAAGATTCACGAACGGAAAAACAGTCTGGTTCGTCCGCCTATTGTCAATATCGACCAAGCTGTAGTAATCATGTCTGTCAAGGAACCTGATTTTAACAGCAATTTGCTGGATCGCTTCTTGGTTCTTTTGGAGCACAAGGGTATTCATCCCATCGTCTATATTTCCAAAATGGATTTGTTGGAAGATAGAGGGGAACTGGATTTTTATGAACAGACTTATGGTGACATCGGCTATGACTTTGTGACTAGTAAAGAAGAACTCCTGCCTTTGTTAACAGGCAAGGTTACAGTCTTTATGGGGCAGACTGGCGTTGGAAAATCAACCCTTCTCAATAAAATCGCACCAGATCTTAATCTTGAAACGGGAGAAATCTCAGATAGTCTGGGTCGTGGTCGCCATACCACTAGAGCTGTTAGTTTTTATAACCTCAATGGGGGTAAAATCGCAGACACACCAGGCTTTTCATCACTGGATTATGAAGTAACAACAGCAGAAGACCTTAATCATGCCTTTCCAGAGATTGCCAGTGTTAGCCGAGATTGTAAATTCCGCACTTGTACTCATACTCATGAGCCGTCTTGTGCGGTCAAGCCAGCTGTAGAAGAAGGAATTATTGCCATCTTCCGTTTTGACAACTACCTGCAATTTCTGAGTGAAATTGAAAATAGTAGAGAAACCTATAAAAAGGTCAGCAAAAAAATTCCAAAATAAGGAGAAACCTATGTCTCAATACAAGATTGCTCCGTCCATTCTGGCAGCAGATTATGCCAACTTTGAACGTGAAATCAAACGCCTAGAAGCCACTGGGGCAGAGTATGCCCATATCGATATCATGGATGGTCATTTTGTGCCACAAATCAGTTTTGGTGCGGGTGTGGTCGAGAGTCTTCGTCCTCATAGTAAGATGGTCTTTGACTGCCACTTGATGGTAGCTAATCCAGAGCATCATTTAGAAGACTTTGCGCGTGCAGGTGCAGATATCATCAGTATTCATGTAGAGGCAACACCTCATATCCATGGTGCTCTCCAAAAGATTCGTTCTCTAGGTGTCAAACCATCGGTTGTTATCAATCCTGGTACACCTGTTGAGGCGATTAAGCACGTCCTTCACCTAGTTGACCAAGTATTAGTCATGACAGTTAACCCTGGATTTGGTGGTCAAGCTTTTCTGCCTGAAACCATGGATAAGGTCCGAGAGTTAGTTGCCCTTCGTGATGAAAAAGGTTTGAATTTTGAAATCGAAGTGGATGGCGGGATTGATGACCAAACTATTTCTCAAGCTAAAGAAGCTGGTGCGACCGTTTTTGTAGCAGGTTCCTATGTCTTTAAGGGAGATGTTAATGAGCGAGTACAAATTCTCAGAAAACAACTGGACTAGGGTTGCTGTTTTTGCAGGCGGAGACCGCGGACATTATCGGACGGATTTTGATGCTTTTGTCGGTGTGGATCGAGGTTCGCTCTGGGTTTTAGAGGAAAAACTTCCTCTTGCTCTAGCAGTTGGGGATTTTGATTCTGTGACCGAAGAAGAGCGACAGGTGATTCAAAAACGTGCCCTGCGCTTTGTTCAAGCCCAGCCAGAAAAGGATGATACCGATTTGGAATTGGCTCTCTTAACCATTTTTGAGCAAAATCCTCAGGCTGAGGTTACTATTTTCGGTGCTTTAGGTGGTCGTATTGATCACATGTTGGCTAATGTCTTTCTGCCCAGCAATCCCAAGTTGGCGCCCTATATGCGCCAGATAGCGATTGAGGATGGGCAAAATTTGATTGCCTATTGTCCAGAAGGGATCAGTCAGCTTCAACCTCGTTCAGACTACGACTATCTTGCCTTTATGCCGGTTCGGGATAGCCAGTTGACTATTCTTGGTGCCAAGTATGAGTTGACAGAGGACAATTTTTTCTTTAAAAAAGTGTACGCTTCTAACGAATATATAGATAGGGAAGTTTCGGTGACTTGCCCAGATGGCTATGTGGTCGTGCTGCATAGCAAGGACAGGAGGTAGGATGGAAAGTTTACTTGTTCTATTATTGATTGTCAACCTAGCTGGACTCTTTCTGATTTGGCAGAGGCAGGATAAGCAGGAAAAACATCTCAGCAAGAGCTTGGAGGATCAGGCAGATCACTTGTCAGACCAGTTGGATTACCGCTTTGAACAAGCCAGACAAGCCAGCCAGTTAGATCAAAAAGACTTGGAAGTGGCTGTCAGCGACCGCTTGCAAGAAGTGCGAATCGAATTGCACCAAGGCCTGACGCAAGTCCGTCAAGAAATGACAGAGAATCTCCTCCAAACCAGAGACAAGACCGACCAACGTCTCCAAGCCTTGCAGGAATCAAATGAGCAACGTTTGGAACAAATGCGCCAGACAGTCGAGGAAAAACTAGAAAAAACCTTGCAGACACGCTTGCAGGCTTCCTTTGAGACAGTTTCCAAACAACTGGAGTCGGTCAATCGTGGCCTTGGAGAAATGCAGACAGTTGCCCGTGATGTTGGTGCCCTCAACAAGGTTCTCTCTGGAACTAAAACGCGAGGGATTCTGGGAGAATTGCAACTGGGGCAAATCATCGAGGATATCATGACCCCTGCCCAGTATGAACGAGAATTCGCAACAGTTGAAAACTCTAGCGAGCGAGTGGAGTATGCCATCAAGCTGCCTGGGCAAGGCGACCAGGAATACGTCTATCTGCCAATTGACTCTAAGTTTCCACTGGCAGATTATTACCGCCTAGAAGAAGCCTATGAAGCAGGTGACAAGGATGAAATCGAACGCTGTCGTAAGTCGCTCCTAGCAAGTGTCAAGCGTTTTGCTAAGGATATTAGGAACAAGTACATAGCACCGCCTCGGACGACCAATTTTGGAGTTTTATTTGTTCCGACAGAAGGTCTCTACTCAGAAATCGTCCGCAATCCTGTCTTCTTTGATGACTTGAGACGGGAGGAGCAGATTATTGTTGCAGGTCCAAGTACCCTATCAGCCCTCCTCAATTCCCTATCAGTTGGCTTTAAGACTCTCAATATCCAAAAAAGTGCCGACCATATCAGCAAGACTCTTGCTAGCGTCAAGACTGAGTTTAGCAAGTTTGGTGGTATTCTGGTCAAGGCACAAAAACATCTTCAACATGCCTCTGGCAATATTGATGAATTATTAAACCGTCGTACTACAGCTATCGAGCGGACGCTCCGTCACATTGAATTATCGGAAGGTGAGCCTGCGCTTGATCTACTCCATTTCCAAGAAAATGAGGAAGAATATGAAGATTAGTCACATGAAAAAAGATGAGCTGTTTGAAGGATTTTACCTAATCAAATCAGCTGACCTGAGGCAAACTCGAGCTGGGAAAAACTACCTAGCCTTTACCTTCCAAGATGATAGTGGCGAGATTGATGGGAAGCTCTGGGATGCCCAACCTCATAACATTGAGGCCTTTACCGCAGGTAAGGTTGTCCACATGAAAGGGCGCCGAGAAGTTTATAACAACACCCCTCAGGTTAACCAAATTACTCTCCGCCTGCCTCAACCTGGTGAACCCAATGACCCAGCTGATTTCAAGGTCAAGTCACCAGTTGATGTTAAGGAAATCCGTGATTACATGTCGCAAATGATTTTTAAAATTGAAAATCCTGTTTGGCAGCGAATTGTCCGAAATCTTTACACCAAGTACGACAAGGAATTTTATTCCTATCCAGCTGCCAAGACCAACCACCATGCCTTTGAAACGGGTTTGGCTTATCATACGGCGACCATGGTGCGTTTGGCAGATGCTATTAGCGAAGTTTATCCTCAGCTCAATAAGAGCCTGCTCTATGCTGGGATTATGCTGCATGACTTGGCTAAGGTCATCGAGTTGACGGGGCCAGACCAGACCGAGTACACGGTTAGAGGCAATCTTCTTGGGCATATTGCTCTCATTGATAGCGAAATTACTAAGACGGTTATGGAGCTAGGTATTGATGATACCAAGGAAGAAGTCGTTCTGCTTCGTCACGTCATCCTCAGTCATCATGGCTTACTTGAGTATGGAAGCCCAGTCCGTCCACGAATTATGGAGGCAGAGATTATCCATATGATTGACAATCTGGATGCTAGCATGATGATGATGTCAACAGCTCTTGCCTTGGTGGATAAAGGAGAGATGACCAATAAAATCTTCGCAATGGACAATCGTTCCTTCTATAAACCAGATTTAGATTAATAATTTAAGAAAAATGAGCATTTTTTAGGATAAGAATGTTCGTTTTTTTATGTGAATATGGTATAATAGATAAAATATCAAAATTAAATGAAGTGGGAAATAGAAATGAAATTAAGAAGAAGTGATCGGATGGTTGTCATTTCCAACTATTTGATTAATAATCCTTATAAACTAACTAGTCTCAATACTTTTGCTGAAAAGTATGAATCTGCTAAATCATCCATCTCAGAAGATATCGTCATTATCAAACGAGCCTTTGAGGAAATCGAAATTGGTCACATCCAGACTGTAACTGGAGCTGGCGGAGGTGTTATCTTTACACCGTCTATTTCAAGTCAGGATGCTAAGGAAATGGTTGAAGACTTGCGTGACAAGTTGTCAGAAAGCGATCGTATCTTGCCAGGTGGTTATATCTATCTGTCTGATTTGCTTAGCACACCAGCCATCTTGAAAAATATTGGTCGCATTATTGCCAAGAGCTTTATGGATCAAAAAATTGATGCGGTTATGACCGTAGCGACTAAGGGTGTTCCACTTGCAAATGCAGTTGCCAATGTCCTCAATGTTCCCTTTGTCATTGTGCGCCGTGACCTGAAAATTACCGAAGGTTCAACTGTCAGCGTCAACTATGTATCAGGTTCAAGTGGTGACCGCATTGAGAAAATGTTCCTTTCAAAACGTAGTCTCAAGGCAGGCAGTCGTGTCTTGATTGTGGATGACTTCTTGAAAGGCGGCGGAACTGTTAACGGGATGATTAGTCTTTTGCGCGAGTTCGACTCAGAACTGGCAGGTGTAGCGGTCTTTGCGGACAATGCCCAAGAAGAACGTGAAAAGCAGTTTGACTACAAGTCACTCTTGAAGGTAACCAATATTGATGTCAAGAACCAAGCCATCGATGTTGAGGTTGGAAATATCTTTGACGAAGATAAATAAGAGATAGAACTAAAGGTTGGAACGATTGTCCCAGCCTTTCTTTGCAAATAGAATAGAAGGAAGCTTATGAAAACACCATTTATCAATAGAGAAGAGTTAGAAGCGATTGTTGCCGAGTTCCCAACTCCCTTTCACTTGTATGATGAGAAGGGGATTCGTGAAAAGGCAAGAGCCGTCAACCAAGCCTTTTCGTGGAACAAGGGCTTTAAGGAATATTTTGCAGTTAAGGCTACTCCAACACCAGCTATTTTAAAAATTCTCCAAGAGGAAGGTTGCGGTGTGGACTGCTCTAGTTATGTAGAGCTTTTAATGAGCCATAAATTGGATTTTCCAGGTTCTGAGATCATGTTCTCTTCAAACAATACGCCAGATAAGGAATATGCCTATGCGCGTGAATTGGGTGCGACCATTAACTTGGATGCCTTTGAAGATATTGAACATCTAGAGCGAGTAGCAGGCATTCCAGAAATCATCTCATGTCGTTACAATCCTGGAGGCGTTTTTGAGCTAGGGACAGACATTATGGACAATCCTGGAGAAGCCAAGTTTGGCATGACCAAGGACCAGCTCTTTGAAGCTTTTGCTATCTTGAAGCAAAAAGGAGCTAAGACCTTTGGGATTCACTCCTTCCTAGCATCTAATACTGTTACTCATCTCTATTATCCAGAGTTGGCCTGTCAACTCTTTGAATTGGCTGTTGAAATCAAGGAAAAGTTGGGCATTTCGCTAGACTTTATCAATCTTTCTGGCGGTATTGGTGTCAATTATCGTCCAGACCAGGAGCCAAATGATATTGCCTTGATTGGTGAGGGAGTTCGTAAGGTGTATGAAGAGGTCCTTACGCCAGCAGGTCTTGGTCAGGTCAAGATTTTCACCGAATTGGGTCGCTTTATGCTAGCTCCTCATGGTGCGTTGGTCACAAGAGTTACTCATAAGAAGAAAACATACCGTACCTATCTAGGTGTGGATGCATCAGCAGTCAACCTCATGCGTCCAGCTATGTACGGAGCTTACCATCATATTACTAACGTGACCCATCCAGATGGACCAGCTGAAGTGGTAGATGTGGTTGGTTCACTCTGTGAAAACAATGATAAATTTGCAGTCAATCGTGAACTACCTCATACAGAAATCGGTGATTTGCTGGTAATTCATGATACAGGTGCTCACGGATTTTCAATGGGCTACCAGTACAATGCCAAACTTCGTTCTGCGGAAATCCTTTATACCGAAGAAGGTAAAGCCCGCCAAATACGCCGTGCAGAGCGCCCTGAGGACTATTTTGCAACCTTGTATAGTTTTGATTTTGAAGAATAAAATGATAAGTAATTGAAAATGAAATTGAAAAACAGATTGCTTTCTAAAAAATAGGCAAAAACCTTGTTTTTCCTTCAAGTCGTGATATAATAAAACTATAAAACGTTTTCAAGGAAGGTAACGATATGTCTGAAGAAACAATTGATTATGGACAAGTGACAGGAATGGTGCATTCGACAGAAAGCTTTGGTTCGGTAGATGGACCTGGTATTCGCTTTATTGTCTTTTTGCAGGGCTGTCACATGCGTTGCCAGTATTGCCATAACCCAGATACTTGGGCTATGGAGTCCAATAAGTCACGTGAACGGACGGTAGATGATGTCTTGACAGAAGCCTTGCGTTACCGCGGTTTCTGGGGAAATAAGGGTGGGATTACAGTCAGTGGAGGAGAAGCCCTCTTGCAGATTGATTTCCTGATTGCCCTCTTCACCAAGGCTAAGGAACAAGGAATCCACTGTACCTTGGACACCTGTGCCCTTCCTTTCCGTAATAAACCACGTTACCTTGAAAAGTTTGACAAGCTCATGGCTGTAACTGACTTGGTTCTCTTAGATATCAAGGAAATTAACGAAGAACAGCACAAGATTGTTACTAGCCAAACCAATAAAAACATCTTGGCCTGTGCCCAGTATCTATCAGATATTGGAAAACCTGTCTGGATTCGCCACGTGCTAGTTCCGGGATTGACAGACAGAGATGATGACTTGATTGAACTTGGTAAGTTCGTCAAAACCCTCAAAAACGTTGACAAGTTTGAAATTCTGCCTTATCACACTATGGGTGAGTTCAAATGGCGTGAATTGGGAATTCCATATTCACTTGAAGGAGTCAAACCACCAACAGCAGACCGCGTCAAGAACGCTAAAAAACTCATGGATACTGAAAGTTATCAAGACTATATGAAACGTGTACATGGATAAAAAAGAAGCCGGATGGAAACATCGGGCTTTTGATA
>NZ_AJJL01000056.1 GCF_000257905.1 Streptococcus mitis SK579 | reverse complement strand
GAATGCACCATCTTTATCTGTTGCAGTTGCATAACGCCATCCTAAAGCCATACCTTCTGGATTTTCTCCTTTAGTTGCTGCTTCTAGTTTGTCTTTTGCTAAACCATCTGTCGCTGCTGGAGTACCTGAATAAGTAATAACTGCTGGGGCTTTTTCTGTTGCTGGAGTCTCAGCATTAATAACATTTGCTTTAAATCCATACTGAGTATTGATAGTATTTGCTTCACCTGCAACATCATCAAACGCTCTGTTACCACCTTGTTTTACAGTAGCACTTGCAATTTTTCCGCTATCATCTTTGAATTTAATATCGAATGAGTTTTCTTCTCCAGCATAAACATAAACTTCCTTAGTATCTTTATTAGAATAAGGAATCTCTACTGTTGGAGCTACTACTGGAGTCGCTGGCGCTGTTGGAGTTGTTGGTGCTGAACTTGGGGCTTTAACCGTTACTTTAACTGGAACTTCTTCATTAGATCCATCTGGGTATGTTACAACTACTGTAGCATCTTTTTCACCTGGTGTCGCTGTGTCTACTGGAGCTTTGAAGGTTACTTTTGTACCCTTAGGAAGATCTTTTAT
>NZ_AJJL01000055.1 GCF_000257905.1 Streptococcus mitis SK579 | reverse complement strand
ATTCTCCAGCTCCTACAGTAGCTAAGCCAGAGTTTACAGGTGGCGTGAATGGAGGCGACTCACTTGTTGCAGAAGTTCCAGAGTACAGAGGTTTCCTATCCACATTAGGTAATTCTCCAGCTCCTACAGTAGCTAAGCCAGAGTTTACAGGTGGCGTGAATGGTACGGATGCTGAGATTCATCACCTTCCAGACTTCACAGGCGGAGTGAATGCAGTAACTAGTGTTGTGTATGATGTAGAAAATTATACAGAAGTATTATCTACAGCAGGAGAAGGAAGTTCAGTAGTGAAATCTACTGATAAACAAGTAAATAATAAAGATAGTAAGGATGAAGCAGAAACTAAGCACGTTATCACAGAAATTGCTAGTTCACAACGTATTTTAAAAAATGAAACAGGAAGTATTCAAATTCAAGCTTCAGAAGAAGTATTGAAAAATGTGATAGGTATTCAAATTCAAGAAATTCAAGTTAGTGATTTAAGTTCATTAAACTACAAAGCATTTGATATCAAATTGAAGGATGTAAATGGTAGATATGTTAAACCTGAAGGAAAAGTCCTTGTTACTTTTGCTACAGATCAGTCCGTTGAGAATGTTTATTCTGTAGATCCAGAAGGAAAACTACACACTATTGAATTCGAACAAAAAGATGGACAGATTATTTTTGAGACTAATAATCCTAGTATTTATGCGATGACTTTCCGACACTTCATTGACAATCCACCATTTAAAAAGCCTACAGAAGATAACAAGGCTGAGGAACTTTCACTGTCGCCTAAATTGTTATCAACAAATGAAAACTCTGAATCTAATCGATTAGAGAATAAAGTAAGTAATAACGAACAGTCTAAGTTACCAAATACAGGTGAGAATAAATCAATAACAACAGTTTTGCTTGGTTTTGTGGGAATGATCCTTGGAGTAATGATTTCCTATAAACAAAAAGACAGTTAACTTTGTCTGAAATCTCACTTTGAACTTCTATGTTAATCTAAAATAAACCAGTTTGGAGTCCTGTAAAAAGATGGGAATTCTAGACTGGTTTTATTGATATAGAAGTTTATAATAAGATTCGTAATTTTGAGTAATAGATACGGATATTTATGTTATCTGAAACTACTTTCAGAAACAGCTGTTCTATAAAATACTTTTGAAACTGAAATCTATTCTATGACAAAGTATTGAAAGCGCTTAACAAATGGTATATAATGACCTCATAAGAACAAAGAAAAGGAGGAAAGAGGATGCCACAGATTACTAAAGAAGCCTTGATTGCACAAATCAAAGATGGAATCATCGTTTCTTGTCAGGCCCTTCCTCACGAACCGCTTTATACAGAAGCGGGAGGAGTCATTCCCTTGCTGGTCAAAGCGGCTGAGCAAGGTGGAGCAGTCGGTATCCGAGCAAACAGTGTTCGTGATATCAAAGAAATAAAGGAGGTTACAAAACTTCCGATTATCGGGATTATCAAACGAGATTATCCGCCACAAGAACCTTTCATCACGGCTACCATGAAAGAAGTTGATGAATTGGCAGAACTGGACATCGAGGTGATTGCTCTGGATTGTACCAAGCGTGAACGCTACGATGGTTTAGAGATTCAGGAGTTTATCCGTCAGGTTAAGGAGAAATACCCTAACCAGCTCTTGATGGCTGATACAAGTACTTTCGAAGAAGGACTGGCAGCTGTAGAAGCAGGAATTGACTTTGTCGGAACAACCTTATCAGGCTATACATCTTATAGTCCAAAAGTGGACGGACCAGATTTTGAATTGATCAAAAAACTCTGTGATGCTGGCGTGGATGTCATTGCCGAAGGAAAAATTCATACACCAGAACAAGCCAAACAAATCCTTGGATATGGAGTTAGAGGCATTGTTGTTGGTGGCGCCATTACTAGACCAAAAGAGATTACAGAACGCTTTGTTGCTGCTCTTAAATAACACAATCTCAAAGCAGAGGAGAGTGGTGGATGCGTCGGATAAAATGAAAACGTATACAAATAAAAACTTGCTCATTATCCAATATGGATACGCTTATCAATTAGGAGAATACAAATGAAATTTAGAAAACTAGCTTGTACAGTACTTGCAGGTGCTGCGATTCTTGGCCTTGCTGCATGTGGAAATTCTGGCGGAAGTAAAGATGCTGGAAAATCTGGTGGAGATAGCGGAAAAACAGAAATCACTTGGTGGGCATTCCCAGTCTTCACTCAAGAAAAAACTGGTGATGGTGTTGGAACATATGAAAAATCTATCATCGAAGCCTTTGAAAAAGCAAACCCAGATGTAAAAGTGAAATTGGAAACAATCGACTTTAAGTCAGGTCCAGAAAAGATCACTACAGCTATCGAAGCAGGTACAGCTCCAGACGTACTTTTTGACGCACCAGGACGTATCATCCAATATGGTAAAAATGGTAAATTGGCTGACTTGAATGACCTCTTCACAGATGACTTTGTTAAAGATGTCAACAATGAAAACATTGTAAAAGCAAGTAAAGCTGGTGATAAAGCTTACATGTATCCAATCAGTTCTGCACCATTCTACATGGCCATGAACAAGAAAATGTTGGAAGATGCAGGAGTTGCTAACCTTGTAAAAGAAGGTTGGACAACAGACGACTTTGAAAAAGTATTGAAAGCGCTTAAAGATAAAGGGTATACACCAGGTTCATTGTTCAGTTCTGGTCAAGGGGGAGACCAAGGAACACGTGCCTTCATCTCTAATCTTTATGGAGCTTCTGTAACAGACAAAGATGTAACAAAATATACAACTGATGATCCTAAATTCGTCAAAGGTCTTGAAAAAGCAGCTAGCTGGATCAAAGACGGTTTGTTGAACAATGGTTCACAATTTGACGGTGGGGCAGATATCCAAAACTTTGCGAATGGTCAAACATCTTACACAATCCTTTGGGCGCCAGCTCAAAACGGTATCCAAGCTAAACTCTTGGAAGCAAGTAAAGTAGAAGTGCTAGAAGTACCATTCCCATCAGATTCAGGTAAACCAGCTCTTGAATACCTTGTAAACGGATTTGCAGTATTCAACAACAAGGACGACAAGAAAGTTGCAGCATCTAAGAAATTCGTTCAATTCATCGCGGATGACAAAGAATGGGGTCCAAAAGATGTTGTTCGTACAGGTGCCTTCCCAGTTCGTACATCATTTGGTAAACTCTATGATGACAAACGTATGGAAACAATCGGTGCTTGGACTAAGTACTACTCACCATACTACAATACAATTGATGGTTTTGCAGAAATGAGAACTCTATGGTTCCCAATGTTGCAATCAGTTTCAAATGGCGATCAAAAACCAGCTGATGCATTGAAAGCATTTACTGAAAAAGCAAACGAAACTATCAAAAAAGCTACAAAACAATAAGCACTGAATCAGATTGACTCCTCCCTTTTCCCTGTGCATAATCTATGTAAGAAAAGGGAGGATTTTATTTGAAATATCAGGAACTGTCACGAAATTAAAATGAAGTTCTTACATAAGAGAATCTTAAAAAATTTCATTTTGATTTTAAAACAGTTCAAGAAAATCCAAAATATTCTATTTGTGAAAGAGAGGTGCCGACTGTGAAAGTCAATAAAATTCGTATGCGGGAAACAGTGATTTCCTACGCTTTCTTAGCACCAGTATTATTCTTCTTTGTCATCTTTGTATTGGTTCCTATGATTATGGGATTCATTACAAGTTTCTTTAACTATTCAATGACTAAATTTGAGTTTGTGGGTTTGGACAACTACATTCGTATGTTTAAAGACCCTGTCTTTATGAAGTCTTTGATTAACACAGTTATTTTGGTTGTTGGATCTGTACCGATTGTTGTTCTCTTTTCGCTCTTTGTGGCGTCGCAAACCTACCATCAAAATGCTATTGCCAGATCCTTCTACCGTTTCGTCTTCTTCCTTCCTGTTGTAACAGGTAGTGTTGCCGTAACAGTTGTTTGGAAATGGATTTATGATCCACTATCAGGGATTCTAAACTTTGTCCTTAAATCAAGTCATATCATCAGCCAGAATATTTCTTGGTTGGGAGATAAACACTGGGCATTACTGGCAATTATGATTATCCTCTTGACAACTTCAGTTGGTCAACCAATCATCCTATACATAGCTGCTATGGGGAATATTGACAATTCACTGGTTGAAGCGGCTCGTGTAGACGGTGCAACTGAATTGCAAGTTTTCTGGAAGATTAAATGGCCAAGCCTTCTTCCAACAACTCTTTATATCGCAATCATCACAACAATCAACTCATTCCAAGTTTTCGCCTTGATTCAGCTTTTGACTTCAGGTGGTCCAAACTACTCAACAAGTACACTTATGTATTACCTTTACGAAAAAGCATTCCAATTGACAGAATATGGTTATGCCAATACAATTGGCGTCTTCTTGGCAGTTATGATTGCTATCGTAAGCTTTGTTCAATTTAAAGCACTCGGAAACGACGTAGAATATTAAAGAAAGGAGACAGCTATGCAATCTACACAAAAGAAACCATTAACAGCCTTTACTGTTATTTCAACAATCATTTTGCTCTTGTTGACTGTGCTGTTCATCTTTCCATTCTACTGGATTTTGACAGGTGCCTTCAAATCACAGCCTGATACTATTATGATTCCGCCACAATGGTTCCCTAAAATGCCAACCATGGAAAACTTCCAACAACTCATGGTGCAAAACCCTGCTATGCAGTGGATGTGGAACTCTGTGTTTATCTCATTGGTAACCATGTTCTTAGTCTGTGCAACCTCTTCTCTAGCAGGTTATGTACTAGCTAAAAAACGTTTCTATGGTCAACGTATTCTCTTTGCAATCTTTATCGCTGCCATGGCACTTCCAAAACAAGTTGTACTTGTACCATTGGTACGTATCGTCAACTTCATGGGAATCCATGACACACTTTGGGCAGTTATCTTGCCTTTGATTGGATGGCCATTCGGGGTCTTCCTCATGAAACAGTTCAGTGAAAACATCCCAACAGAATTGCTTGAATCAGCTAAAATCGACGGTTGTGGTGAGATTCGTACCTTCTGGAGCGTAGCCTTCCCAATTGTGAAACCAGGATTTGCAGCACTTGCAATCTTTACCTTCATTAATACATGGAACGACTACTTCATGCAGTTGGTAATGTTGACTTCACGTAACAATTTGACTATTTCACTCGGTGTTGCGACTATGCAGGCTGAAATGGCAACCAACTATGGTTTGATCATGGCAGGTGCAGCTCTTGCTGCTGTGCCAATCGTAACAGTCTTCCTAGTCTTCCAAAAATCCTTCACACAAGGTATTACTATGGGAGCTGTTAAAGGATAAGAAACGATTTCTTTTACAGTATCAATTGGCTATTGTTAGCACTATCTAAAAGCCTCCGACAGTAAATGACACTGTTGGAGGTGTTAGTTTTAATCGCTTAATGACGATTTTTAAAGGAGAAAATAATGATTTTTGACGATTTAAAAAATATTAGCTTTTATAAAGGAATTCATCCAAATCTTGACAAGGCAATTGATTATCTTTATGAACATCGTAAAGATTCATTCGAGTTAGGAAAATATGATATTGATGGTGACAAGGTCTTTCTAGTTGTTCAAGAAAATGTCCTAAATAAAGCTGAAAATGATCAATTTGAACATCACAAGAACTATGCAGACTTGCATTTGTTGGTAGAAGGCCATGAATATTCTAGCTACGGTTCACGTATCAAAGATGAAGCAGTAGCATTTGACGAAGCGAGTGATATTGGTTTTGTCCATTGTCATGAACACTACCCACTCTTGTTGGGTTATCACAATTTTGCGATTTTCTTCCCAGGAGAGCCACATCAACCAAATGGTTATGCAGGCATGGAAGATCAAGTTCGCAAGTATTTGTTTAAAATTTTGATTGATTAGAAATAATATGAACTGCTTTTCTGTGAGGTTTTGATAATACTCTACTATGATATTTATCTTTGTGAGGTAGAGAAATGAGATCTTATTGTCAGTATGTTTATTCAGAAATGCTATAGGTATGGCAGGAGTGAAGCTTAACAGAGTCTCTATGTCTACGGCAGCAAGAGTAGGATTATTGACCAAGATTTCTGGAAGGATTTTACGGATAGCTGTGATCGCAGCTGATGTATATGGTAATTTTGCCTACAATATTGCTGCAGCTTGGAATTCACATGATAAAATTCCTAACAATGATCGTATAAACTTTTAAAATGTTACAATGAAAGCACTTTGTATTTTTTTTATTGAATATGTTAGCTTGGACAGTGCTTGCAATGATAATCCGTGGAGGGTTAGATGGATTTAATGAGCATACTTGGAGTACTATTTTAATTGCTTCGCTGTCCGGGATATATATAGATTATATGTCCATAGATAAAAATAGAAAAAAGTTCAAAAGAAAAAAGAAAAAATAGATTTGTTCATGGTAGGGACTTATGAAAGCTTTACTGACAAAAAAGAAAACAGTTTACAAAGAAAAATGATGGAGGAGCAAACATGTCACAAAAAGGAAGAAGTCTCATCAAGGCTGCATTTGATACAGATAATTTTCTAATGCGAATTAGTGAGAAGGTTTTAGATATTGTAACAGTCAATCTTCTCTTTGTAGTAACTTGTTTGCCAATCGTAACGATTGGGGTAGCCAAAATTAGTCTCTATCAGACGATGTTTGAAGTCAAGCAAAGTAGACGTGTTCCAGTTTTTAGAACCTATCTAAGAGTTTTTAGGCAAAATCTGAAATTAGGTCTTCAGCTGGGTTTAATGGAGTTAGGAATTGTGTTTCTTACCCTTTCAGATCTTTATCTTTTTTGGGGTCAAACAGCTCTGCCCTTCCAATTGCTGAAAGCTATTTGTTTAGGTATTCTAATTTTTCTTACCATTGTGATGTTGGCTAGTTACCCTATCGCGGCACGTTATGACCTATCTTGGAAAGAAATTCTTCAAAAAGGATTGATGTTGGCTAGTTTTAATGCTCCTTGGTTTATCTTGATGATCGCAATTATCTTTTTGATTTTGATGATTCTATATCTATCAGCCTTTACCCTCCTATTGGGAGGATCAGCTTTTATTCTCTTTGGTTTTGGACTTCTTGCTTTTTTACAAGTAGGAGTGATGGAAAAGCTATTTGCTAAGTATGAGTAAGGGTTGCAATTATTTCTGAAACTACTTTCAAACGCTATTCTATAAGCAAGAAACTAAAATCTAAGTGTCTACAAGATATTGAAAGCCTTTTCGGTAAAGTGTATACTAAAGAAGTAAAGAAAGAATCTGCTTTAGCAGAAAATAAAAATAATAGGAGAAAATCTATGTCAGATTTGGAAAAATACGAAGGTGTCATTCCAGCCTTCTACGCATGTTATGATGAACAAGGAGAAGTAAGTCCAGAACGTACGCGTGCCTTGGTTCAATACTTCATTGATAAAGGTGTTCAAGGTCTCTATGTCAATGGTTCTTCTGGTGAATGTATCTACCAAAGTGTTGAAGACCGCAAGTTAATTTTGGAAGAAGTTATGGCGGTTGCCAAAGGTAAATTGACCATTATCGCTCACGTTGCTTGCAATAATACTAAAGATAGTATGGAACTTGCTCGCCATGCAGAAAGCTTGGGTGTAGATGCCATTGCGACGATTCCACCAATTTACTTCCGCTTGCCAGAATACTCAGTTGCTAAATACTGGAATGATATCAGCTCTGCAGCTCCAAACACAGACTACGTCATCTACAACATTCCTCAATTGGCAGGTGTTGCTTTGACTCCAAGTCTTTATACTGAAATGTTGAAGAATCCTCGTGTTATTGGTGTGAAGAACTCTTCTATGCCAGTTCAAGACATTCAAACCTTTGTGAGCCTTGGTGGAGAAGACCATATCGTCTTTAATGGTCCAGATGAGCAGTTCCTAGGAGGACGCCTCATGGGTGCTAAGGCTGGTATCGGTGGTACTTATGGTGCTATGCCAGAACTCTTCTTGAAACTCAATCAGTTGATTGCTGACAAAGACTTGGAAACAGCGTGTGAATTGCAGTATGCAATCAACGCAATCATTGGCAAATTAACTGCTGCACATGGAAATATGTACGGTGTGATTAAGGAAGTCTTGAAGATTAATGAAGGCTTGAATATTGGTTCTGTTCGTTCACCATTGACACCAGTAACTGAAGAAGATCGTCCAGTTGTAGAAGCAGCTGCAGCCTTGATTCGTGAAACCAAGGAGCGCTTCCTCTAATCTATAAGGAGGTATTTATGACACACTACGTTGCAATTGATATCGGTGGAACCAACATCAAATATGGTTTGATTGACCAAGAAGGCCAACTGGTTGAATCGCATGAAATGCCAACAGAGGCATATAAGGGTGGGCCCCATATCTTACAAAAGACAAAAGATATCGTAGGCAGCTATTTAGAAAAAGGACCAGTAGCAGGTGTTGCCATTTCTTCTGCAGGAATGGTGGATCCTGACAAGGGTGAAATTTTCTACGCTGGATCTCAAATCCCTAACTATGCAGGTACCCAGTTCAAGAAGGAAATTGAGACTAGCTTTGCGATTCCTTGTGAAATTGAGAATGACGTCAACTGTGCAGGTCTTGCTGAAGCGGTATCTGGTTCAGGCAAGGGAGCGAGTGTGGCCCTTTGCTTGACCATTGGAACAGGTATTGGTGGTTGCTTGATTATGGATGGAAAAGTCTTCCATGGGTTTAGCAATTCGGCCTGTGAAGTCGGTTATATGCATATGCAGGATGGAGCTTTTCAGGATCTTGCTTCTACTACAGCTTTGGTGGAGTATGTAGCTAAGGCTCATGGTGAGGAAGTGGAACACTGGAATGGTCGTAGAATTTTCAAAGAAGCTACAGAAGGCAATAAACTCTGCATGGAAGGTATCGACCGTATGGTAGATTACCTTGGGAAAGGTCTGGCTAATATTTGCTATGTTGCCAATCCAGAAGTGGTCATTCTAGGTGGTGGTATCATGGGACAAGAGGCTATCCTCAAACCGAAAATCCGCACAGCCTTGAAGGCAGCCTTAGTACCAAGCCTAGCTGAAAAAACACGATTAGAATTTGCCCATCACCAAAATACAGCAGGTATGCTGGGTGCCTACTATCATTTCAAGACAAAACAATCCTAGTTTGGCTAAGCCAAACTAGGATTGTTTTACACGTTTTTGTCTACGATAGCCGTTGAGTTTTTTATTTTCCCAATAGCTGTTAAATATTTTCTCCTTGCTTTCTCGATTGATTTCCAAAAAGTAGGCATAAATCAAATCGATAAAGAAGAGCATAGGAAGTTGAGCGGATATCCGTTGAATGTAGGAAGGTTGGCTGTGAGTGGCAACAAGAACGGTCTCTGTGTAGGGCTGACTATCCTTATTGGGCACACTTGTAAAGAGAACAGTTTTTGCGCCCATCTCTTTAGCGTCTAATAAACTGTCTAAAATAGAAGGAGTTGAGCCAGAAAGTGAGAAACCCAGTACCAGACAATTCTCATCCATAATACTAGTTGTCCAAGCAAAGCCGTCTTGGTCTGTCAAAGCCTCGCAGACCACACCTAGACGCATGAAGCGCAATTTCATTTCACGGGCTACAAGGCCAGAACTCCCTGTTCCGAAGAAGTAGACACGCTCAGCATTTTCGATTAGCTGGGCAATTCGTTCTAGTTGTGCTTCGTCAATCAAATCCTGCGTTTGTTCCCTCATGTTACTATAACTTCTGAGTACTCGCTTGGTTAAAGGACTATGTTTGTGAGAATGAGTGTCCTGTTTTTTTGATTGATGTTGGTATTGGAAAATAAATTCTCGATAACCTGTAAAACCACACTTTTTAGAAAAACGGGTCAGTGCAGCTTGGGAGATATGTAATTTCTGGGTGACTTGTTGAGAAGATAAATCATCTGCAATAGTTCCAGCTTGCAAGAAATAGCGAGCGATTTCTTGCTCCAAGTCTGTCATTTCTTCAAAGTGCGAATCAATGAGGGTTGCGATATCTGATTTGTCCATAGGTAAGGCTCCTTTAAATGAGTCATATTGGAAGAAGGCTAGTCTTACAACCATTATAACATATAATATAGGGATGACTAAGTAAAAATGTATTACCTATTGGAAAGGAAAAAGAAAAAGCTTCCTTCTTTTCTACAATTTTATTCTCAAATTATGGTAAAATGGATAGTAAGACTTTAAGTTAGAAATGAGACTGATTTGTATGAGAAAATTTGATAGCCATTCGATTCCGATTCGGCTTAATTTATTGTTTTCAATTGTCATTTTGCTCTTTATGGCCATTATTGGTCGCCTGCTTTATATGCAGGTTTTGAACAAGGATTTTTACGAAAAAAAGCTAGCCTCAGCTAGTCAGACCAAGGTTACAACCAGTTCTGCCCGTGGGGAAATTTATGATGCTAGTGGAAAACCTTTGGTAGAAAATACTTTAAAGCAGGTTGTTTCCTTTACGCGTAGTAATAAAATGACGGCTAAAGATTTAAAACAGATTGCTAGTCAGTTACTGGGATATGTGAGTATTAGCTCTCCGAATGTGACAGAACGCCAGCTGGCAGATTACTATTTGGCTGATCCTGAGATCTACAAAAAAACAGTGGAGGCTCTCCCAAGTGAGAAACGCTTGGATTCAGATGGCAATCGTCTATCTGAATCAGAACTGTATAACAATGCGGTCGATAGTGTCCAAACGAGTCAACTAAACTATACAGAGGATGAAAAGAAAGAAATTTACCTCTTTAGCCAACTTAATGCCGTTGGAAACTTTGCGACAGGAACCATTGTGACGGATTCTTTGACAGATACCCAGATTGCTCTAATTGCTTCGGCTTCTAAGAATTTACCTGGTGTCAGTATTTCAACTTCTTGGGATCGAAAAGTTCTAGAGACTTCCCTGTCTTCTATAGTAGGTAGTGTTTCTAGTGAAAAAGCAGGTCTCCCAGCGGAAGAAGCGGATGCCTATCTTAAAAAAGGTTACTCTCTAAATGACCGAGTTGGTACCTCTTATCTAGAAAAGCAATACGAGGAAACATTGCAAGGTAAACGCTCGGTGAAAGAAATTCATCTAGACAAGTACGGCAACATGGAAAGTGTCGAAAATATCGAAGCTGGTACCAAAGGGAATAATATTAAACTGACCATTGATTTGGCCTTCCAAGATAGTGTAGACAATCTTCTTAAGAGTTATTTCAATTCAGAGTTGGGGAATGGTGGAGCTAAGTATTCTGAAGGTGTGTATGCAGTTGCCCTTAACCCCAAAACAGGTGCTGTTTTATCCATGTCAGGGATCAAACATGACTTGAAATCAGGCGAGTTAACATCGGATTCCTTGGGAACGGTAACCAATGTCTTTGTCCCAGGTTCGGTTGTAAAAGCGGCAACTATTAGTTCTGGTTGGGAAAATGGTGTGCTATCTGGTAATCAAACTTTGACAGACCAGTCAATTATTTTTCAAGGTTCCCCCCCTATCAATTCTTGGTATACTGCCTTTTCTGGGCCAATGCCGATTACGGCGGTTCAAGCTTTGGAGTATTCATCCAATACCTATATGGTACAAACGGCTTTAGGAATTATGGGCTTAACTTATCAACCGAATATGGTTGCAGCAATTGGAAACTTAGAATCGGCTATGGGGAAATTACGCTCAACCTTTGGAGAATATGGCTTGGGGTCTGCGACAGGGATTGATTTACCAGATGAATCTACCGGCTTTATCCCTAAAGATTATGATCTTGCTAATTATATTACGAATTCATTTGGTCAGTTTGATAACTATACGCCCATGCAGTTGGCTCAGTATGTGGCAACTATTGCTAACAATGGAGTTCGTGTGGCTCCTCGTATTGTTGAAGGTATTTATGGAAATAATGATAAGGGAGGACTGGGCGACTTGATTCAGCAACTGCAACCGACAGAGATGAACAAGGTCAATATTTCTGACTCTGATATGAGTATCTTGCAACAAGGTTTTTATCAGGTTGCTCATGGGACTAGTGGATTGACAACTGGACGTGCCTTTTCAAATGGTGCATTGGTATCCATTAGCGGAAAAACGGGTACAGCTGAAAGCTATGTGGCAGATGGTCAGCAAGCAACCAATACCAATGCAGTGGCTTATGCCCCATCTGATAATCCCCAAATCGCTGTTGCAGTGGTCTTTCCTCATAATACCAATCTAACAAATGGTGTAGGACCTTCCATTGCGCGTGATATTATCAATCTGTATCAAAAATACCATCCAATGAACTAGAAAGGAATTTATGCTTTATCCAACACCTATTGCCAAGCTGATTGACAGTTATTCTAAATTACCGGGTATCGGGATTAAGACGGCTACACGTCTGGCCTTTTATACGATTGGCATGTCTGATGACGATGTCAATGAATTTGCAAAAAATCTCCTTTCTGCTAAGAGAGAATTGACCTACTGTTCCATTTGTGGACGTTTGACAGATGATGATCCTTGCTCCATTTGTACCGATCCGACTCGTGACCAGACAACGATTTTGGTGCTAGAGGATAGTCGTGATGTGGCAGCCATGGAGAACATCCAAGAATATCATGGACTCTATCATGTCTTACATGGACTTATTTCTCCCATGAATGGTATCAGTCCAGACGATATCAATCTCAAGAGTCTCATGACTCGTCTTATGGATAGTGAGGTTTCAGAGGTAATCGTAGCAACCAATGCCACAGCAGATGGGGAAGCAACTTCTATGTATCTTTCACGTTTGCTCAAGCCAGCTGGGATCAAGGTTACGCGCCTGGCACGAGGGCTTGCTGTGGGAGCAGATATCGAGTATGCGGACGAAGTCACACTCTTACGAGCGATTGAAAATCGGACAGAGTTGTAAGTGTAGGCAAATTTACGAACTTTATCCATTTATAAAAAACCAAGGAGACCGACATTTTTTATCGGTCTCTTTTTAGATATATTGAAGACCAGTATCAGGTTCAAGTTTTAAAAAAACAAGCAAATATGATATACTAAAGAGCGAGTATTCTAGTAGAATTAGGACAAGTAATATGAAACAAACGATTATTCTTTTATACGGTGGACGTAGTGCAGAGCGTGAGGTCTCTGTCCTTTCAGCTGAAAGTGTCATGCGTGCGGTCAACTATGACCGTTTCACAGTCAAGACTTTCTTCATCAGTCAGTCAGGTGACTTTATTAAAACGCAAGAATTTAGTCAGAATCCAGAGCAAGAAGACCGTCTTATGACCAATGCGACTATTGATTGGGGTAAGAAAGTTGCACCAAGTGCCATCTACGAAGAAGGGGCAGTGGTCTTTCCAGTCCTTCATGGTCCGATGGGAGAAGATGGCTCTGTCCAAGGATTCTTAGAAGTTTTGAAAATGCCCTACGTTGGTTGCAACATCTTGTCATCTAGCCTTGCCATGGACAAAATCACCACTAAGCGTGTTTTGGAATCTACAGGTATTGCCCAAGTTCCTTATGTGGCCATCGTCGAAGGGGATGATGTGACTTCTAAAATCGCTGAAGTGGAAGAAAAATTGACTTATCCAGTCTTCACAAAACCATCAAACATGGGTTCTAGTGTCGGGATTTCTAAATCTGAAAACCAAGAAGAACTCCGTCAAGCCTTGAAACTTGCCTTCCAATATGATAGCCGTGTCTTGGTAGAGCAAGGGGTAAATGCCCGTGAAATCGAGGTTGGTCTACTGGGAAACTACGATGTCAAGAGTACACTTCCTGGAGAAGTAGTCAAGGATGTTGCTTTCTACGACTATGACGCCAAGTATATTGATAACAAGATTAGCATGGATATTCCAGCTAAAATCAGTGATGATGTGGTAGCTGTCATGCGTCAAAATGCAGAAACTGCCTTCCGTGCCATTGGTGGCCTCGGTCTATCTCGATGCGATTTCTTCTATACAGATAAGGGAGAGATCTTCCTAAACGAGCTTAATACCATGCCAGGTTTCACCCAGTGGTCTATGTACCCACTACTCTGGGACAATATGGGAATCAGCTACCCAGAACTAATCGAGCGTCTGGTTGATCTTGCCAAGGAAAGTTTTGACAAGCGCGAAGCACATTTGCTATAAAATGAAAGAGAGGGTAGGAGCCAGAACAATCACTGCTAGGTGATTAGAGTTCTCGGACTTCAACCCTTTTTAAAGGAGTAGAAATGAAATTAACAATCCATGAAGTCGCCCAAGTTGTAGGAGCTAAAAATGATATCAGCATCTTTGAGGACACCCAGTTAGAAAAAGCTGAGTTTGATAGTCGTTTGATTACGGAAGGTGATTTATTTGTGCCCCTCAAGGGAGCGCGTGATGGTCATGACTTTATCGAAACAGCTTTTGAAAATGGTGCAGTAGTAACCCTGTCTGAGAAAGAAATCGCAAACCATCCCTACATTTTAGTAGCTGATGTTTTGACTGCCTTTCAAAAGCTAGCCGCCTACTATCTTGAGAAGACAGCTGTTGATGTCTTTGCTGTCACAGGTTCAAATGGCAAGACAACAACTAAGGATATGTTAGCGCACTTGCTATCAACAACCTACAAAACCTACAAAACACAAGGCAACTACAATAATGAGATTGGTCTTCCTTACACAGTTCTCCATATGCCTGAAGGGACAGAAAAGTTGGTCTTGGAGATGGGACAGGATCACCTTGGAGATATCCATCTCTTGTCTGAATTGGCGCATCCAAAAACAGCCATCGTGACCTTGGTTGGAGAGGCTCATTTAGCCTTTTTCAAAGACCGTTCGGAAATTGCCAAAGGAAAAATGCAAATTGCAGATGGTATGGCTTCGAATTCCTTGCTCTTGGCGCCAGCTGACCCTATTGTAGAGGACTATTTGCCTACTGATAAAAAAGTGGTTCGTTTTGGCCCAGGAGCAGAGCTGGAAATTACAGAACTGGTTGAGCGCAAGGACAGTCTGACATTTAAGACTAATTTCTTGGATCAAGCTCTTGATTTGCCAGTGACTGGTAAGTACAATGCAACAAATGCTATGATTGCATCCTATGTTGCCCTACAAGAAAGAGTTTCAGAGGAGCAAATTCGTCAGGCCTTCCAACATCTTGAATTGACGCGTAACCGTACTGAGTGGAAGAAAGCAGCCAATGGCGCAGATATCCTATCAGATGTTTACAATGCCAATCCAACTGCTATGAAGCTGATTTTAGAGACTTTCTCTGCCATTCCAGCCAATGAAGGAGGCAAGAAAATTGCAGTTTTGGCGGATATGAAGGAACTCGGTGACCAATCTGTTCAACTCCATAACCAGATGATTTTGAGCCTTTCTCCAGATGTGCTGGATACCGTTATTTTCTATGGAGAAGACATTGCTGAATTGGCCCAACTTGCCAGTCAAATGTTCCCAATTGGCCACGTTTACTACTTCAAGAAAACAGAAGACCGAGACCAATTTGAAGACCTAGTCAAGCAGGTCAAAGAAAGCCTTGGAGCCCATGACCAAATCCTGCTCAAAGGCTCTAACTCTATGAATCTAGACAAGTTGGTAGAAAGTTTAGAAAATGAAGACAAGTAATTCTGTCAAACATTTACGTATTTCTAAATCCATTTTTCTTAAATAGCATGGTATAATAATATGCAGGAAAATTTTGAATCATGAGGAAGACTAGATGAATTTATGGGATATTTTCTTTACGACTCAGGCAACTGAACCACCTAAATTTGACCTTTTTTGGTATGTTAGCCTATTTACGCTCTTAGCCTTAACTTTTTATACAGCCTATCGCTATCGCGAGAAGAAGGTTTACCAACGATTTTTCCAAATCTTACAGGCAGTTCAGTTGATCCTACTTTATGGTTGGTATGGTGTCAACCATATGCCGCTGTCAGAAAGCTTACCTTTTTACCATTGCCGTATGGCTATGTTTGTGGTACTCTTGCTTCCTGGTCAGTCTAAATATAGGCAGTATTTTGCATTGTTGGGGACATTTGGGACATTAGCAGCCTTTGTTTATCCAGTGCCAGATGCCTATCCTTTCCCCCATATTGCGATTTTGTCCTTTATCTTTGGGCATTTAGCACTCTTGGGGAACTCTCTAGTTTATCTATTGAGACAGTATAATGCGCGATTGTTGGATGTGAAGGGAATTTTTCTCATGACCTTTGCATTAAATGCCTTGATTTTTGTGGTCAATTTGGTAACAGGTGGCGATTACGGATTCTTGACAAAACCGCCATTGGTTGGAGATCATGGCTTAGTAGTCAACTACTTGATTGTTTCTTTAGCCTTGTCAGCGGCGATTACGTTGACAAAGAAAATCTTGGAACTATTTTTAGCACAAGAAGCAGAAAAAATGATTGCAAAGAAAGCTTAGAAATGAGCTTTCTTTTTTGTACAATAGACAGATTGTTGACAAAGTTTACAGTGAATGAATTTCTGAACAGAAAAACTAAAAAATTGGCTGGTAAATTTAGGAAAAAACTGAGCACGATGAGATTTTTTGTGTTATAATATTCTGTGAATAGCTATGCCTACGTTTAGCTATTGAATATTACGAAGTTAGAAACTTGGAAGATAGAGAGGATGCGATGTAATGGCTAGAGAAGGCTTTTTTACAGGTCTAGATATTGGAACAAGCTCTGTCAAGGTGCTTGTAGCCGAGCAGAGAAATGGTGAATTAAATGTAATTGGTGTGAGTAATGCCAAAAGTAAAGGTGTAAAGGATGGAATTATTGTTGATATTGATGCAGCAGCAACTGCTATCAAATCAGCAATTTCCCAAGCAGAAGAAAAAGCAGGCATTTCAATTAAATCAGTAAATGTTGGTTTACCAGCTAATCTCTTACAGGTAGAACCAACTCAAGGAATGATTCCAGTTACATCTGATACAAAAGAAATTACAGATCAAGATGTCGAAAATGTTGTCAAATCAGCTTTGACAAAGAGTATGACACCAGATCGTGAAGTCATTACTTTTATTCCAGAAGAATTTATTGTAGATGGTTTCCAAGGTATTCGTGACCCGCGTGGCATGATGGGTGTTCGTCTTGAAATGCGTGGTTTACTTTATACAGGCCCTCGCACTATTTTACATAACCTACGTAAGACAGTTGAACGTGCTGGTGTTCAGGTTGAAAATATTATTATTTCACCACTGGCTTTGGTTCGTTCAGTCTTGAACGAAGGAGAGCGTGAATTTGGAGCTACTGTGATTGATATGGGAGCAGGTCAAACAACTGTTGCTACAATCCGTAACCAAGAACTCCAGTTTACAAATATTCTTCAAGAAGGTGGAGATTATGTAACTAAGGATATTTCTAAAGTCTTGAAGACATCACAGAAACTAGCTGAAGGTTTGAAATTAAACTATGGAGAGGCTTATCCTCCTCTCGCAAGTAAAGAAACCTTCCAAGTAGAGGTTATTGGGGAAGTAGAACCTGTTGAAGTAACAGAAAATTACTTGTCAGAGATTATTTCTGCACGAATTAAGCATATTTTTGAACAAATCAAACAAGACTTAGACAGAAGACATTTATTGGATCTTCCTGGTGGCATTGTTTTGATTGGTGGAACGGCTATTTTACCGGGAATTGTGGAGCTTGCTCAAGAAGTTTTTGGTGTTCGTGTGAAACTCTATGTTCCAAACCAAGTTGGAATTCGTAATCCGGCTTTTGCGCATGTGATTAGTCTTTCAGAATTCGCGGGACAATTGACAGAAGTACATCTCTTGGCTCAACGAGCAGTTAAGGGTGATGAAGGATTATTCCAACAACCGCTCAGTTTTGGGGGAATGATTCAGAAAACAGCTCAGTTTGTTCAATCAACTACTGTTCAACCAGCTCCTACTCCAGAAGTAGAACCTGTAGCTCCTGCAGAACAAGTTGCAGATTTTCAACAGACTTCACAAAATAAACCGAAATTAGCAGATCGTTTCCGTGGCTTGATCGGAAGCATGTTTGACGAATAAAGAGGAAAAAATAAATTATGACATTTTCATTTGATACAGCTGCTGCCCAAGGAGCAGTGATTAAAGTAATTGGTGTCGGTGGAGGCGGTGGCAATGCCATCAACCGTATGGTCGACGAAGGTGTTACAGGCGTAGAATTTATCGCAGCAAATACAGATGTGCAAGCCTTGAGCAGTACCAAAGCTGAGACTGTTATTCAGTTGGGTCCTAAATTGACTCGTGGTTTGGGTGCAGGAGGTCAACCTGAGGTTGGTCGTAAAGCTGCTGAAGAAAGCGAAGAAACACTGACGGAAGCTATCAGTGGTGCAGATATGGTCTTCATCACTGCTGGTATGGGAGGAGGCTCTGGAACTGGAGCTGCTCCTGTAATTGCTCGTATCGCCAAAGATTTAGGTGCTCTTACAGTTGGTGTCGTAACACGTCCGTTTGGTTTTGAAGGAAGCAAGCGTGGACAATTTGCTGTAGAAGGAATCAATCAACTTCGTGAGCATGTAGATACTCTATTGATTATCTCGAACAACAACTTACTTGAAATTGTTGATAAGAAGACACCGCTTTTGGAAGCTCTTAGCGAAGCAGATAACGTTCTTCGTCAAGGTGTTCAAGGAATTACCGATTTGATTACCAATCCAGGATTGATTAACCTTGACTTTGCCGATGTGAAAACGGTAATGGCAAACAAAGGGAACGCCCTTATGGGTATTGGTATCGGTAGTGGAGAAGAACGTGTTGTTGAAGCAGCACGTAAGGCAATTTACTCTCCACTTCTTGAAACAACAATTGATGGAGCAGAAGATGTGATTGTCAACGTAACTGGTGGTCTTGACTTAACTTTGATTGAGGCAGAAGAGGCTTCACAAATTGTGAACCAAGCAGCAGGACAAGGAGTAAACATCTGGCTCGGTACTTCAATTGATGAAAGTATGCGTGATGAGATCCGTGTAACAGTTGTTGCAACGGGTGTTCGTCAAGATCGTGTAGAGAAGGTTGTGGCTCCACAAGCTAGACCTACTACCAACTACCGTGAGACAGTGAGACCAGCTCATTCACATGGATTTGATCGTCATTTTGATATGGCAGAAACGGCTGAATTGCCAAAGCAAAATCAACGTCACTTGGAACAAGCTCAAGGATCTGCTTTTGGTGATTGGGATTTACGTCGCGAGACAATTGTTCGTCCGACTGATTCAGTAGTGTCACCGGTAGAACGTTTTGAAATTCCAAATTCGCAAGATGAAGATGAGTTGGATACACCTCCATTTTTCAAAAATCGTTAAGTAAATGAATGTAAAAGAAAATACAGAACGTGTTTTTCTAGAAATTGCAGAAGCTAGTCTGAGTGCTCATCGCGAGAGTGGCTCAGTCTCTGTCATTGCAGTTACCAAGTATGTAGATGTACCGACAGCGGAAGCCTTGCTTCCGCTAGGGGTTCATCATATCGGTGAAAATCGTGTAGATAAGTTTCTGGAGAAATATCAAGCTTTAAGAGATCGAGATGTGACTTGGCATTTGATTGGTACCTTGCAAAGACGTAAGGTGAAAGATGTCATTCAATATGTTGATTATTTCCATGCCTTGGATTCAGTAAAACTAGCAGAGGAAATTCAAAAAAGAAGTGACCGAGTCATCAAGTGTTTCCTTCAAGTAAATATTTCTAAAGAAGAAAGTAAACACGGCTTTTCGAGAGAAGAATTATTGGAAGTCTTGCCAGAGTTAGCCAAACTAGATAAGATTGAATATGTTGGTTTGATGACAATGGCGCCATTTGAGGCTAGCAGTGAACAGTTGAAAGAGATTTTCAAGGCGACTCAAGATTTACAAAGAGAAATCCAAGAAAAACAAATTCCAAATATGCCTATGACCGAGTTAAGTATGGGAATGAGTCGTGATTATAAAGAAGCGATTCAATTCGGTTCCACCTTTGTTCGCATAGGTACAGCATTTTTTAAGTAGGAGAGAACCATGTCTTTAAAAGATAGATTCGATAGATTTATAGATTATTTTACGGAGGATGAGGATTTAAGTCTCCCTAATGAAAAACGAGATGAGCCCATTTTAACTCCAGTAAATTCTACACAGGAAAAGGCTCTCTCAACGAATCCAACACCACGCACAAGCACAAGTAGTACAAAAGAAACTAATATTACTAGACTGCATGCACGTCAACAAGAGTTAGCCAAGCAAAATCAACATTCTACTGAAAAAGTAACAATCGATGTTCGTTACCCTAGAAAATATGAAGATGCGATAGAAATTGTTGATTTATTAGCAGGAAACGAAAGTATTTTGATTGATTTTCAATATATGACTGAGGTGCAAGCTCGTCGTTGTTTAGATTATCTGGATGGTGCTTGCCATGTTCTAGCTGGAAATTTGAAAAAGGTAGCATCTACCATGTACCTGTTGACACCAGTGAATGTTATTGTAAATGTTGAAGATATCCGTTTACCAGATGAAGATCAACAAGGTGAGTTTGATTTTGATATGAGACGAAATAGAGTACGATAATGATTTTTTTAATTCGTATGATTTATAATGCAGTGGATATTTACTCCCTGATTTTGGTAGCCTTTGCTGTCATGTCTTGGTTTCCAGGTGCCTACGAATCAAGTTTAGGTCGTTGGATTGTAGCATTGGTAAAACCAGTGCTTGCTCCCTTGCAACGCCTGCCTTTACAGATAGCGGGTCTTGATTTATCTGTTTGGGTTGCGATTGTTTTGGTTCGATTTTTAGGAGAAAACCTAGTGCGTTTTCTGGCGATGATAGGATGAATAAAGGGATTTACCAGCATTTCTCCATAGAAGATCGCCCCTTTCTTGACAAGGGAATGGAATGGATAAAGAAGGTAGAAGATAGCTATGCTCCTTTTTTAACTCCTTTTATCAATCCTCATCAGGAGAAGCTATTAAAGATTTTAGCAAAAACTTATGGTCTTGCTTGTAGCAGTAGTGGGGAATTCGTCTCGAGTGAGTATGTTCGGATCTTATTATACCCAGATTATTTCCAACCAGAGTTTTCAGATTTTGAAATATCTCTTCAGGAAATTGTGTATTCCAATAAATTTGAACATTTGACGCATGCTAAAATTTTAGGTACAGTCATCAATCAATTAGGGATTGAACGGAAACTTTTTGGAGATATCCTAGTAGATGAAGAACGTGCACAGATTATGATTAATCAGCAATTTCTTCTTCTCTTTCAAGATGGATTAAAGAAAATTGGCCGTATACCCGTTTCGCTGGAGGAACGTCCTTTCACCGAGAAAATAGATAAGCTAGAACAGTATCGTGAACTGGATTTATCTGTGTCTAGTTTTCGATTAGACGTTCTTTTATCAAATGTTTTAAAACTATCCAGAAATCAAGCAAACCAGTTGATTGAAAAGAAACTTGTCCAAGTAAATTATCATGTGGTAGACAAATCAGATTATACTGTTCAAGTTGGGGACTTGATTAGTGTTAGAAAATTTGGGCGTCTGAGGTTGCTTCAAGATAAGGGACAAACTAAAAAAGAGAAGAAAAAAATAACCGTCCAGTTATTATTAAGTAAGTGAGGAAAAATATGCCAATTACATCGTTAGAAATCAAAGATAAAACCTTTAGCACACGATTTAGAGGTTTTGATCCAGAAGAAGTAGATGAATTTTTAGATATTGTAGTTCGTGATTATGAAGATTTAGTTCGTTCTAATCACGATAAGGATTTACATATTAAAAATTTGGAAGAGCGTTTGTCTTACTTTGATGAGATGAAAGATTCATTGAGCCAGTCTGTATTGATTGCCCAAGATACAGCTGAGAGAGTAAAACAAACAGCACACGATCGTTCAAATAATATTATTCATCAAGCTGAACAGGATGCACATCGATTATTGGAAGAGGCAAAATACAAGGCAAATGAAATTCTTCGTCAGGCAGCTGACAATGCTAAGAAGGTTGCTGTTGAAACAGAAGAATTGAAGAACAAGAGCCGTGTCTTCCATCAACGTCTAAAATCTACAATTGAGAGTCAGTTGGCTATTGTTGAATCTTCAGATTGGGAAGATATTCTTCGTCCAACAGCTACTTATCTTCAAACTAGTGATGAAGCCTTTAAAGAAGTTGTTAGCGAAGTGCTTGGGGAACCGATTCCAGCTCCAATTGAAGAAGAACCAATTGATATGACACGTCAATTTTCTCCAGAAGAAATGACAGAGTTACAAGCCCGTATTGAGGCAGCCAATAAAGAATTGGCTGAATTTGAAGCTCAGGCTAAACAGGAAGTGGAAAATTCAACTCCTGTAGTGAGTCCTCCAATTGAAGAAGAGCCTGTTCATCCAGTTGGTCCAATGTATGAAGAGCCAGAAGTAGCTCCAAGCCATTACTCAGGACCAACACCAGCTACTGAAGCTGTAAACTCAGAACCAGGATTTGAAGCACCGCAAGAATCCGTTACAATTTTATAAGAAATAATGTGAGAACAATATCTTATCCTTATATTTCCAGCGAGCAGGAGATGGTGTGAGTCCTGTATTCTCTAATGATAAGATTATCCTCTCAAACAATCAAATCTGAATCTAGTAAGATTTGACGTTCCCCACGTTACGGGATAAGAGGGAGAAAGACTAGTTCTTTTTCCGAACAAAGGTGGTACCACGATTTTCGTCCTTTTTGGAAGTCGTGGTTTTTAATTTGTTATTATTTATAAAGGAGATACCATGAAACTCAAAGATACCCTTAATCTTGGGAAAACATCTTTCCCAATGCGTGCAGGCCTTCCGACCAAAGAGCCAGTTTGGCAAAAGGAATGGGAAGATGCAAAACTTTACCAACGTCGTCAAGAATTGAACCAAGGAAAACCTCATTTCACTTTGCATGATGGCCCTCCATACGCAAACGGAAATATCCACGTTGGACATGCTATGAATAAGATTTCAAAAGATATCATTGTTCGCTCAAAATCTATGTCAGGTTTTTACGCACCATTTATCCCAGGTTGGGATACTCACGGTCTGCCAATCGAGCAAGTTTTAGCAAAACAAGGTGTCAAACGTAAAGAAATGGACTTGGTTGAGTACTTGAAACTTTGCCGTGAATATGCTCTTTCTCAAGTAGATAAACAACGTGAAGACTTTAAACGTTTGGGGGTTTCTGGTGACTGGGAAAATCCATATGTGACTTTGACTCCTGACTATGAAGCAGCCCAAATCCGTGTGTTTGGTGAGATGGCTAATAAAGGTTATATCTACCGTGGTGCTAAGCCAGTTTACTGGTCATGGTCATCTGAGTCTGCCCTTGCTGAAGCGGAGATTGAATATCATGACTTGCTTTCAACATCTCTTTACTATGCCAATAAAGTTAAAGATGGCAAAGGTGTTCTAGATACAGATACTTACATCGTTGTCTGGACAACAACTCCATTTACTATCACTGCTTCTCGTGGTTTGACTGTTGGTGCGGATATTGATTACGTTTTGGTTCAACCTGCTGGTGAAACTCGTAAGTTTGTCGTTGCTGCAGAATTGTTGACTAGCTTGTCTGAGAAATTTTGCTGGGTTGATGTTCAAGTGTTGGCAACTTACCGTGGTCAAGAACTCAACCACATCGTAACAGAACACCCATGGGATACAGCTGTAGATGAATTGGTTATCCTTGGTGACCACGTTACGACTGACTCTGGTACAGGTATCGTCCATACAGCCCCTGGTTTTGGTGAGGACGACTACAATGTTGGTATTGCTAATGGTCTTGAAGTCGCAGTCACTGTTGACGAGCGTGGTATCATGACGGCGAATGCTGGTGCTGAATTTGAAGGCCAGTTCTACGACAAGGTTGTACCAACTGTGATTGAAAAACTTGGTAACTCCCTTCTTGCCCAAGAAGAAATCTCTCACTCATACCCATTTGACTGGCGTACGAAAAAACCAATCATCTGGCGTGCAGTTCCACAATGGTTTGCTTCAGTTTCTAAATTCCGCCAAGAAATTTTGGACGAAATTGAAAAAGTGAAATTCCACTCAGAATGGGGCAAAGTCCGTCTGTACAACATGATTCGTGACCGTGGTGACTGGGTCATCTCTCGTCAACGTGCTTGGGGTGTTCCACTTCCAATCTTCTACGCTGAAGACGGTACAGCTATCATGACTGCTGAAACTATTGAACATGTGGCTCAACTCTTTGAAGTACACGGTTCAAGCATTTGGTGGGAACGTGATGCTAAGGATCTCTTGCCAGAAGGATTTAGCCACCCAGGTTCACCAAATGGCGAGTTCAAGAAAGAAACTGATATCATGGACGTTTGGTTTGACTCAGGTTCATCATGGAATGGGGTTGTTGTAAACCGTCCAGAGTTGACTTACCCAGCAGACCTTTACCTAGAAGGTTCTGACCAATACCGTGGTTGGTTCAACTCTTCACTCATCACATCTGTTGCCAACCATGGCGTGGCACCTTACAAACAAATCTTGTCACAAGGTTTTGCTTTGGATGGTAAAGGTGAGAAGATGTCTAAATCTCTTGGGAATACCATTGCTCCAAGCGATGTTGAAAAACAATTTGGTGCAGAAATCTTGCGTCTATGGGTAACTAGTGTGGACTCAAGCAACGATGTGCGTATCTCTATGGATATCTTGAGCCAAGTCTCTGAAACTTACCGTAAGATCCGTAACACTCTTCGTTTCTTGATTGCTAACACGTCTGACTTTAACCCAGCTGAGGATGCGGTAGCTTACGAAGAACTACGTTCAGTTGATAAGTACATGACGATTCGCTTTAACCAGCTTGTGAAAACGATTCGTGATGCTTACGCAAACTTTGAATTCTTGACAATTTACAAGGCCTTGGTGAACTTTATCAACGTTGACTTGTCAGCCTTTTACCTTGATTTTGCTAAGGACGTTGTTTATATCGAAGGTGCTAAATCACTGGAACGTCGTCAAATGCAGACTGTTTTCTATGACATTCTTGTCAAAATCACTAAACTCTTGACACCAATCCTTCCTCACACTGCGGAAGAAATCTGGTCATATCTAGAGTTTGAAGCCGAAGACTTTGTTCAATTGTCAGAATTACCAGAAGCAGAAACTTTTGCTAATCAAGAAGAAGTCTTGGATACATGGGCAGCCTTCATGGACTTCCGTGGACAAGCTCAAAAAGCCTTGGAAGAAGCCCGTAATGCTAAAGTTATCGGGAAATCGCTTGAAGCACACTTGACAGTTTACCCAAATGAAGTGGTGCAAACTCTACTCGAAGCAGTAAACAGCAATGTAGCACAACTTTTGATCGTGTCTGAATTGACTATCGCAGAGGGACCAGCTCCAGAAACTGCTGTTAGCTTCGAAGATGTAGCCTTCACAGTAGAACGCGCTGCAGGTGAAGTATGTGACCGTTGCCGTCGTATCGACCCAACAACAGCAGAACGTAGCTACCACGCAGTCATCTGTGACCACTGTGCAAGCATCGTAGAAGAAAACTTTGCGGATGCAGTCGCAGAAGGATTTGAAGAGAAGTAAGGTTGAAAAATCTAGAGAAAACTCAATTTGAGAAGGAAAGACAACTAATCTTATAGACTATAAAACGCATTGTATCAAGTTTTTGAATACCTGATATGATGCGTTTTTGTCATGTTAGAAGTTTATTGTCGTTTTCTTGTTTCAATTAATACTCTTCGAAAATCTCTTCAAACCACGTCAGCGTCGTCTCGCTGTACTTCAGCACAGCTTGCAACTAGCTTCCTAGTTTGCTTTTTGGTTTTCATTGAGTATAACTTTACATCGTTATATATTATGGAAATTCAAAAAGCTCATGAATCATCTGAAAAGTAGATTTCATGAGTTTTTATTGTAATTCTAAATAGATTCATTAATCAAGTGTTTGAGATTTAACAGGAGATGCTCTAAAGTTAGGACTGTTTTCTCATGATAATCTAGCTGGTAGAGATTTTGAAAATAGTCTTGGATATCGTCTTCAAAATGTTGAGGTAGATGAGAGCAATTGTTTTTTGCGAACTGGAGCATGCGTTTTTCTCCTGGATGGAGCTGCTCATTGAAGGCGAAGAGCAAATCAAAATAAGAGGCGAAAAACTCACTACTGCGGTGATTGATGCTGAGTAAGTCTTGGCGTTTGAGAGCTTTTTTGATTTGTCTTGAAAAAGCTGGCATAGCTTGGTCGAGAAGCAGGAATTGCTTGTTGATGATATTCTTTTTCAGCTCAGCTGGATAAGGAAGATTGTACTTTTTCTGGAGGGCAGCATAGTGACCATCTTGATCGTAGATAATCTTACTGTTGAGAAGATTGTACCACATACAAGTAGTGTAAGAATTCTGGACTTGGTGCTCTAAAACTACGGCTTGTAAATCTTTGTCAAATTCGTCTAAAGAGCGGTAAATCAGCTCGATTTCGATACCATTATTGAGAACACAATCGTCTTCCAATTCCCAAAATTGATTACCGATTTCCATATAGGAGCAGTGTTTACTGAGGATTTCTTTTCGTATGTCTGGCGAGAGAGGAGAACTGAGGTAGACATATACATCATAGTCAGAGTCTTTGTCAAAATCTTGTCCAGCCCGTGATCCTCCTAGAGCTAGAGCCTCTACTTGCTCTAGTTGAGCTAATTCTTTAAAGAGATGTTGTAGCATAATGTTAACCTTCTTTATTTTTTGACATCATTCTAACAAAAAGAAAAGAGATTAGCAAGAGTGAAATGGAAATTTCTTCTCATATATTTGCTGATCTTGTTCAAAGCAACCCAACTGCCAAACAGTCCTTTCCTTTTTGGTTTTGACTAGCTTTTTTGTGAAAAATTGTGTAAAATAGAATAGATAAACGAGGGGAAACCTCGGAAAATTTAAAGGAGAATCCATCTAATGGTAAAATTGGTTTTTGCTCGCCACGGTGAGTCTGAATGGAACAAAGCTAACCTTTTCACTGGTTGGGCTGATGTTGATTTGTCTGAAAAAGGTACACAACAAGCGATTGACGCTGGTAAATTGATCAAAGAAGCTGGTATCGAATTTGACCAAGCTTACACTTCAGTATTGAAACGTGCGATCAAAACAACTAACTTGGCTCTTGAAGCTTCTGACCAATTGTGGGTTCCAGTTGAAAAATCATGGCGCTTGAACGAACGTCACTACGGTGGTTTGACTGGTAAAAACAAAGCTGAAGCTGCTGAACAATTTGGTGATGAGCAAGTTCACATCTGGCGTCGTTCATACGATGTATTGCCTCCAAACATGGACCGTGATGATGAGCACTCAGCTCACACAGACCGTCGTTACGCTTCACTTGACGACTCAGTTATTCCAGATGCTGAAAACTTGAAAGTGACTTTGGAACGTGCCCTTCCATTCTGGGAAGATAAAATCGCTCCAGCTCTTAAAGATGGTAAAAACGTATTCGTAGGAGCTCACGGTAACTCAATCCGTGCCCTTGTAAAACACATCAAAGGTTTGTCAGATGACGAAATCATGGATGTGGAAATCCCTAACTTCCCACCATTGGTATTCGAATTCGACGAAAAACTGAACGTAGTTTCTGAATACTACCTTGGAAAATAAAAAATTGTAAGTCTAGAATTGATTTCTAGGCTTTTTATGTTAGTATGATAAGGAATAAAAAACAAGATTATGTACTGACCTACAAGCAACCAGCTTCAAGCACTTACAAGGGTTGGGAAGAAGAGGCCTTACCGATAGGCAATGGTTCTTTAGGGGCAAAAGTATTTGGACTTATAGGAGCTGAGCGGATTCAATTCAATGAAAAAAGTCTCTGGTCTGGTGGTCCACTTCCTGATAGTTTCGATTATCAGGGTGGAAATCTTCAGGACCAGTATAGCTTTTTAGCTGAGATTCGACAGGCTTTGGAAAAGAGAGACTACAATACTGCTAAGGAACTGGCTGAACAGCACCTAGTCGGGCCAAAAACGAGTCAATATGGGACCTATCTGTCCTTTGGAGATCTTCTCATTGAGTTCAGCCGGCAAGGTAAGACTTTGTTTCAGGTGACGGATTACCAGAGACAGTTGAATATCAGTAAGGCGCTTGCGACGACTTCTTATGCCTATAAAGGGACTATGTTTAAACGAGAAGCCTTTGCCAGTTTTCCAGATGATCTCTTGGTTCAGCGTTTTACTAAGGAAGGGGCGGAAACTCTAGATTTTACTATAGAACTGTCCTTGACCCGCGATTTAACTTCTGATGAAAAGTATGAGCAGAAAAAGTCTGATTACAAGGAATGCCAACTGGAAATTACTGATTCTCATATTTTGATGAAGGGAAGAGTTAAGGATAATAATCTGCGGTTTGCTGGCTGTCTAGCTTGGCAAACTGATGGTGATATTAGAGTCTGGTCGGATAAGGTTCAGATATCAGGAGCTAGTTATGCTAATCTCTTCTTGGCGGCTAAGACGGATTTTGCTCAAAATCCTGCTAGCAATTATCGCAAGAAACTAGATTTAGTTCAACAAGTAAGAGACTTGGTGGAGACAGCTAAAGAAAAGGGCTATGCCCAATTGAAATCAAGGCATATTCAGGACTACCAAGCCTTATTTCAGCGTGTTCAATTGGATTTGGGAGCTGATGTTGACACATCTACTACAGATGATTTGTTAAAAAATTATAAGCCACAAGAAGGGCAGGCTTTGGAGGAGCTCTTCTTCCAGTATGGACGGTATTTATTGATTAGTTCTTCCAGAGATTGTCCAGATGCTCTACCAGCTAACTTGCAAGGGATCTGGAATGCGGTCGATAATCCTCCTTGGAATTCGGACTATCACCTGAATATCAACCTGCAGATGAATTATTGGCCAGCCTATGTTACCAATCTCCTAGAGACGGCTTTTCCAGTCATCAACTATATCGATGATTTGCGAGTCTATGGTCGTCTAGCAGCTGCAAGGTATGCAGGAATCGTCTCTCAGAAGGGTGAGGAGAATGGTTGGTTGGTTCATACTCAAGCGACTCCTTTTGGCTGGACGGCACCTGGTTGGGATTACTATTGGGGTTGGTCACCAGCTGCCAATGCGTGGATGATGCAAACGGTTTATGAAGCCTATTCATTTTATAGGGACCAAGACTATCTCAGGGAGAAAATTTATCCCATGTTGAGGGAAACGGTTCGTTTTTGGAATGATTTTTTACATGAGGATAGGCAGGCGCAGCGTTGGGTGTCTTCTCCATCTTACTCACCAGAACATGGGCCGATTTCGATTGGCAATACCTATGACCAATCTCTGATTTGGCAGTTATTTCATGATTTTATCCAGGCTGCTCAAGAATTGGGGATGGATGCGGACTTGTTGACGGAAGTCAAAGAAAAATTTGATCTGCTTAATCCTCTACAAATCACTCAATCTGGTCGAATCAGAGAGTGGTATGAGGAGGAAGAGCAGCATTTTCAAAATGAGAAAGTGGAGGCCCAGCATCGGCACGCTTCCCATCTGGTGGGACTTTATCCTGGAAATCTCTTTAGTCATAAAGGACAAGAGTATCTTGATGCGGCGCGTGCTAGCCTCAATGATCGTGGAGATGGCGGAACAGGCTGGTCCAAGGCTAATAAGATCAATCTCTGGGCGCGTTTGGGAGATGGCAATCGAGCCCATAAATTATTAGCAGAGCAGTTAAAGTCATCCACCTTGCCCAATCTTTGGTGTAGTCATCCTCCTTTTCAGATAGATGGTAATTTTGGTGCTACTAGTGGTATGGCGGAAATGTTGCTCCAGTCTCATACAGCTTATCTAGTGCCCCTAGCTGCCCTACCCGATGCTTGGTCAACAGGTTCTGTTTCAGGTTTAATGGCACGTGGACATTTTGAAGTTAGTATGCGGTGGGAGGATAAAAAACTCTTACAGATGACCATTTTATCAAGAAGTGGAGGAGATTTGCGAGTCTCTTATCCAGGTATTGAAAAAAGTGTGATTGAAGTGAATCAAGAAAAAGCAAAAGTGAAATGCATAGAGAAAGATTGTATTTCAGTGGCGACAGCAGAAGGCGATCTGGTTCAATTTTCTTTTTAAGAAGATGTCATACTCTTCGAAAATCAAATTCAAACCACGTCAGCTTTATCTGCAACCTCAAAGCGGTGCTTT